>PUMZ01000289.1 GCA_003551565.1 Candidatus Brocadiaceae bacterium
CGATTATCCCCGTCCGCCCCGCGGCATACGGCATTGTTTTGACAGCTCCGCTCAGGTGGCCCTCGAGTACGTGGAACGCGGTTTTTATACTGCATTCGGCGGATTGATCACCAAAGACGGGCACAAGAAACTCAAGAAAGCGGCATCCGCGGTGCCCGCCGGGCACCTGCTTATGGAGACCGACAGCCCCTACCTCATTCCGGCCGGGGCGGGAGGCGGACGCAACGAACCGGCAAATCTTCCCCATATTGCGGGGGCCCTGGCCAAACTGAGGGGGGAGAGCCGGGAACGTATCGCCGCCCTGACCTCCGAAAATGCCGCCCGCCTCGGCCTGTTCTGACTTGTATACTTCAACCCGATCTGCTAAAATCACCGGTTGCGCGGCGGCCGTGTCCCCGGTGTGCTGCAAGCACCTTTTGCCCTTGCGCCCCTGTGCGCCACGCGCCGGCACACAGGATGGCTCCTGCTCAGGCAGCGCCACGGCCGGAAAGGATGGTTCGGGTTCACAGTGAGCCCCCTTCAGGAACTCCGCACTGCGAAATCATCGGACGCCCATACTGACCATCCGCCCCCCTGCAGCCTGCCCGGCGGCAGACAGGGAGACGGGCTCCTGTGCCGGACCGGAACCGCAGACGGACATCGATCAACACAGGTTAAAATGTTTCCCGGCGCTGGCGGACCAGCAGAGCGACGGAAAGTTCACGGCCCTGCGCACGGGCGGCTGACGAACAATTTGGATGAAGCCGGAAAACAACGCTGCAATGACCGATCTGATAAAACAGGTTAAAAAGGACCTCCGCCAACGCCTGGGGGACGGGCGGGATGTCCGTATCCGGCGGAACGGGATGCGGGGCGTTTTCGACAGCGAAGTCCCGGGCGCCGGACGTATCGAAGACCTTGCGGAGGATATGGATCGGTTAATGGAAGGCGGCTCACTGCTCAAGGACGGCGGCGCCACCAGGGTGGCGAAGGTGCGGATCGGCGGATGCGATTGCGTCATCAAGCGTTACAACTGGCGGGGATGGGTGAAGGGAATACGTTACATGCTCAAAGGCTCACGCGCCCGGCACGTGTGGTTTTACGGCCACCTGCTCGGCAGGATCGGAGTGATGACCCCGCGCCCTGTTTGCTGGCTCGAGAAGAGCCGATCGGGCATTGTGCGTCAATCATATATCGTGGCCGAATATGTCGAAGGGGTGGAGTTATACGATTACCTCCGGAACGAAAACAGAACCGAACCGGAACGCCGTGCGATCCTGGGGAAAATGAACGACCTCTTCGGCAAGCTCCACGCACACAGGATAACACATGGCGACATGAAACGCTCCAACATACTGGTCGCCGGGGAGGATATCTGCCTGATCGACCTTGACGCAACCCGACGGCACCGGTTTGGTCTCATCCATAAGGTTCGGAGAACAAGAGACAGGAGGCGATTTTCGGACAGAATGGACGATGTGCGGATTTTCGGCGCCGGCCTGCCGGAATCCGGAGGGATAAAGAATACCGGAAAAGGAACGGGAACAGATCAATGAACGCACGGTACAATTCATGGCTGCAATGCTTTGCCGGATGCGATGAACGTTACGGACTGGATGAGATCATCTATCGTTGCCGCAAATGCAACAGTTTACTTGAAGTCCGGCATGATCTCCAGGCGCTGGCCGGGACGGGCCCCGAAGAGTGGAAGAGCAGATTTTCAGAGCGCTGGCGCGCCGTCTCAGGTCCCGACGCGAGCGGGGTATGGGCGAAGAAGGAATGGGTTTGTCCCAATGTTGCCGACGAGAACATCGTCAGTCTGCATGAAGGCTATACCCCCCTGCTGAAGATCAACAGTCCCTTTGACAACCTGGAATTGAACAACCTGAGCGTGAAGTTATGCGGTAACACCCATACCGGCTCGTTCAAAGACCTCGGTCTTACAGTGCTTGTGAGCATGGTCAGGCAGATGCGCGCCGCCGGTCGGGATATACCGGCGGTTGCCTGCGCATCAACGGGAGATACTTCCGCCGCCCTTGCGGCTTACTGCGCCCGCGCGGGGCTGCCATGTATTGTGTTTCTGCCGGAAGGGAAGATAACACCCGCACAGCTCGTCCAGCCGCTTGCCAACAACGCGTTGACATTGGCCATCGACACCGATTTCGACGGATGTATGGAATTGGTGCAGCGGGTCACCACCAACGAAAACATCTATCTCGCCAACTCGATGAACAGCCTCCGGGTCGAAGGGCAGAAAACGGTGGCCGTGGAGATCGTGCAACAACTGAACTGGGAGGTGCCCGACTGGGTGGTTATTCCGGGAGGCAACCTGGGCAATGTCAGCGCACTCGGTCTTGGATTCGATATGATGCTGCGGCTCGGTCTCATCGATCATCTGCCCCGGATCTGCTGCGCCCAGAGCGAGCGGGCGAATCCGCTGTACAGGAGCTACCTGAAAGATTTCGAGCGGTTCGAACCGGTCAAGGCAGGCAAAACCCTCGCGAGTGCAATACAAATAGGGAACCCTGTCAGCATATCCAAAGCGATTAAAACGCTGAAAGACACCGGCGGGATCGTCGAACAGGTGAGCGAACAACAGATCGTCGATGCTTGCGCGGCGACGGACAGAGAAGGACTTTTCACATGCCCGCACACGGGCGTCGCGCTCGGCGCCCTGAGAAAACTGGCGGAAGAGGAAATTGTCGCTCCGGACGATAACGTGGTCGTGATCTCGACCGCCCACGGGCTGAAGTTTTCCCGGTTCAAAACCGATTATCACTGGGGACAACAGGAGCAGTTGGACAACCCCCGCGCCAATCCGCCGATCCGGGTAAAGGATTCGTATGATGCGGTTCTGGCGGCCATCAACGACCGGATCAGACGGCACTGATCCGTCTTTTTCGGAAAAACGTCCAGCAGAAAAGGAGGAACACGATCAATCATGGTCATCACCATCGACGGGCCCTGCGGTTCCGGTAAAAGTACCGTTGCGCGCGCCCTTGCACGGCATCTGGGATTCGAGTACCTCGACACGGGCGCGATGTACAGGGCCGTAACCTGGAAAGCGATGGAGGATGGGGTGGATCTGGAGAACGATCCGGAAGCGCTCATACGTATCGCCAACAACGTTCGGATCGATTTCAAAAAAACCGAAGACGCTGTCCGTGTGATCTGCGACGGCACGGACGTAACGGCGGCAATCCGCTCGCCAGACGTCACGCGCAGGATAAAATATGTGGCGGACGTCCCCCCCGTCAGGGCCGCGATGGTCCGGTTGCAGCGCGGCTACGCGCAGCAGCGGGAGGGGATCGTTACCGAAGGCCGGGACCAGGGTTCTGTGGTGTTTCCGGATGCGGACGTCAAGTTTTATCTCGATGCCGACCTCGCCACCCGGGCCGCACGGCGCATGTCGGATTTCAGGGATCAGGGTTTCAGCTGCGATTCCGATGAGGTCATCGAAGACATCCGAAGCCGCGACAGGGTGGACCGGATTCGTCCGGTGGGCGGATTGCGCCGGACCGATTCCATGGTCGTTATCGACAGCACGGAGATGAGCGTGGAGGACGTTGTGAGCAGGATGGCTGAGATCGTGCACGGGTCCTGAACAACAGATTTGCGGGGAAGGAGCGAGAGGAGATCATTGAATTTACAAAAGATATTCCGGTGGGGATTTTATTCGCTTTGCAGGGTTCCGGCCGCCTCGGCCGCCACGGCATTGACAGGGGTGAGGCATATCAATGTTCCCAGCAGCGAGCAGCTCAGGGGGGCCATGCTGGCATGCAATCACCAGAGTTATCTCGATCCTGTTCTGGTCGGGATGGCGCTGGAGCGTCCGATCAATTACCTGGCGAGGAGCCAGCTTTTTGAGCTTCCGGTTTTCAACCTGCTGATCAGGGCGCTGGGGGCCCATCCGGTGCGTCAGGGCGCTGTGGACAGAGGAGCGTTGCGTGCCGTAATAGGGCTGCTGCGCCGGGACGAGCCCGTATTGTTGTTCCCGGAAGGAACCCGCACATTCGACGGGGAGCTGGGGAGTTTTCAGCCGGGCATCGCCTCGCTAGCCGGACGATGCAATGCCTGCGTCATACCGGTCTGTATTGAGGGCGCGTTCCGGAGCTGGCCCCGCGACAGGGTGTTGCCGGCCCCGGCACGGGTTGCGGTGATGTACGGGGAGCCGCTCGCGCCTCCCGGCGGCGAAGGCAAGGAGGATTTCATGCGCATCTTACACGGCAGAATCGCCCGGATGCAGCGTCATTTGAGGCAGCATATCGGGCGGTAACTTGCAATTTAATCCACAATCGTTAATGATATATAAACATGTTACAGGCAGTGTTCTCACTTCGTGCAGAAGTGAGCTGCAGAATTTGCGTTGACTTTAACCCAACATTCAGGTTGTATTATGCCACAGAGAGACATTTTAGCTGAACTCGGAATCGACAAAGAAGAGATCGAAAGGGAACTGCAGGAAGCGCTCAAGGGAGTGGAAATCGACGAGCTGGAGCAGAGGTTGGAGGACTCGGTGCAGGATTTTTCCGTCAACACCGTGCTCGAGGGCGTTGTGGTGGATTTCAATGACGATGAAGTGATGCTGGACATAGGCTATAAAAGCGAGGGGGTGGTTCCGAGATACGAATGGGACGACGCGGAATTGGATGTCGGAGACAAGGTCGAGGTTTTGCTCGAGGCGGTGGAGGGCGACTCGGGCGTCGTACAGCTTTCCAAGCAGAAAGCCGATCAGCTCCGTGCATGGGAACGGATCAGCGAATCGGTACAGGAAGACGATATAGTGACCGGCGAGGTTATCCGCAAGATCAAAGGGGGCCTTTTGATAGACATCGGCGTTCCGGTGTTTTTGCCGGCCAGCCAGGTGGACATTCGTCGGCCGGGCGAGATCGCGGATTACATCGGCATCGACCTGACTTGCAAGGTGCTGAAAATCGATTACGAACGCCACAATATCGTGCTGAGCCGGCGACAGCTCATTGAAGAACAGCGGGAACTTATGCAGAAGAGGCTGTTCCCGAACCTGGCGGCCGGCGAGATCAGGACAGGAAAAGTGAAGAACATCGTGGATTTCGGAGCTTTTGTTGACCTGGGCGGTATCGACGGATTGCTGCATATTACCGACATGAGCTGGGGACGCATCAGCCATCCCAGCGAGATGGTTGCGCTCGATGATGAGATCGAGGTAAAGATACTATCGGTTGACATCGAGGAAAGGAAAGTCGCACTGGGGCTGAAACAGAAGACGCCCAGTCCCTGGCAAGATATCGAAGAGAAATACCCGATCGGATCGGTATCAAGCGGCGAAGTTGTGAATCTGATGAACTACGGGGCCTTTGTGAAGCTGGAGGAGGGGGTTGAAGGGCTGGTCCATATCAGCGAGATGTCATGGACGCGGCGAATAAACCACCCGAACGAGATGGTCTCGATCGGCGATGTCGTGGACGTGGTCGTGCTGGATGTCGATCCGGAGAAGGAACAGATCAGTCTCGGAATCAAACAGACGGAAAAGAATCCCTGGGAAGTGATCGGAGAAAATTACCCCCCCGGAAGCCGCATTGTGGGCAAAGTGCGCAATATTACGAGCTACGGAGCGTTTGTCGAGGTCGAGGACGGCATCGACGGGCTGCTGCATATCAACGATATGTCCTGGACACGCAAGATCAACCATCCCTCCGAAGTCGTCAAGAAAGGCGAATCGGTCGAATGTATGATTCTTGAAGTCGACTCCGAAAGAAGGCGTGTCGCCCTGGGATTGAAACAACTCGAAACCGATCCATGGCAGGAAGACATTCCCGCCAAGTATCGTCCCGGTGATATCGTGAGGGGCCGTATCGCAAAGCTGACCAGTTTCGGCGCTTTTGTCGAGCTCGAAGATGAACTGGAAGGACTCTTGCATATCAGTGAGATGACCGATAAGAATATCGACTCGCCTGAGGAAATCGTCGCCGTGGGCGACGTGGTTGATGTGCGGGTCATACGGCTGAGTAAAGACGAACGCAGAATCGGTCTATCGCTTCTGCCGGCATCTGGAGCGGATCAGGACGAAACACCGCAAATGGTGCTTATGAAAGACGAGATCGACGAGGCGGAGAAACCGCAGGAATTGATCAACCAGGCCCTTGAACAGTCCCCCCAGCATACGCGGGACGCGGAGAGAAAGGAGAAGGAGAAGGCGAAGGAGAAAGACGCGGACGGCGAAAAGGAAGGAACCGCTGCCGGCTCCGGCAACGGCCTCAACATACCAAGGGACATTATATCCGGAACGGAAGAGGATAACGGCGAAGAAGAACAAGAGGACGAGGACGGCCCGGATGCCGAAGAAGAAAGTGAAGAAGTAGAAGAAGCAGAAGAGGCAGCAGCAGAAGAAGAAGAGGAAGCAAAAGAGGAAGAGGAAGGTAACTGAGTCCGGCGGCCGTATAACGTCCACATCAGCCCCTTGTGTCCTACGTTCCCGCCGGCCCGTGGTGCGTGCGAGGGGGGGGGCGAACAGGCCGCCATCTGCGCGGGAGCTGAATCAAATGAAAGCGTCGGATCTCAAACAACATATACGCAACGTCCGGGATTTCCCGGAGAAAGGCATTGTATTCCGGGACATCACCACTTTACTGACAAAACCGGATGCGTTCAACCGCAGCATCGACTTGCTGCTTGATGCGGTGAAAGGTCAGCAGATCGACACCGTTGTGGCGATCGAAGCTCGCGGATTCATCTTCGGTGGCGCGCTGGCTTCAAGGCTCAACGCCGGTTTTGTGCCCGTGCGCAAAAGCGGCAAATTGCCCGCCGATACACTCGAAAGGACGTATTCCCTCGAATACGGCTCCGATACACTGGCAATCCACCGCGATGCCATAAACCCGAAAGCAAAGGTCTTGATGTTCGATGACCTGCTCGCGACCGGCGGCACAATGGAAGCCTCGTGCCGGATGGTCGATGAATTGGGGGGAGAAATCGTTTCGTGCCTGTTCCTGATAGAACTCGCTTTTCTCAACGGCAGGGAGAAGCTGACGCACTATCCCGTCCAGTCGCTGGTGGTCTACGACGAAGAATAGCAGATTTACCCGGATCGCAACATGGCTGCTCTGGCAACACTGTTCGCCATTATTATCATCTCGCTGATTGTGGTGCGTATCGGAGCGGTCGCCCTCTCCATGACGGGGCTGAGCGATGATCTCGCACGCTTCCAGGCGCAGTCGGCATTTACCGGAGTGGGCTTTACAACCAACGAATCGGAAGCTGTCATGGCGGACCCGGGCAGGCGCAAGATTGCGTCCATACTGATGCTGCTCGGCAATGCGGGTCTCGGCTCGGCCATCGCCACGCTTGTTATCACGTTCGGTGGAGGCAATGGCCGGGAAGCACTGGTGAGGCTGGCGATTATGGTGGTCGGGCTCCTGGTTGTATGGAGAGTGGCCCGTTCAGTCGCCGCCGACAGGTTTTTCACACGTATTATACGAAGACTCCTTGAGAAGTGGACCAAGCTCGAAGTGAAAGACTATGCTCAGCTTCTCGAGATCGACCGGGGGTATTCCATAGCGCAGATCGAAGTGAAGGAGAATGAATGGTTGTGCCGAAAAAAACTCCAGGATTTGCGCCTCAACCAGGAAGGTGTGCTGGTGCTGGGGATACAGCGAAAAGACGGCCCTTACATAGGGGCCCCGAGAGGTGAAGCGAAACTCGAAGATGGCGATGTCCTGACATGTTACGGACAGGTCTCGGTGCTCGAAGAACTGGCCCACAGAAAAAGGGGCGCGCCCGGCGACGATCAGCACTCCGAAGCTGCGCGGAAACACAGGGAGCGGATGGAGGCGGAAAGGATGCGGGATCGGATGCGATGACGGCTCGAGCAACCGCTCAACAAATCAACGACTTCACAACCAGGACTCAAACCGGACAGGCGGTTAATCTATAATGACATGCTGCGGAATCATGGATCGGAACTCCCGGCTTCCATTCTTTTGAAAAACAGCTCCCATACCGGCTTTCTCCGGCATGAGTGCACCCTGCGCATTCTCCCAAGATCCCCCCGCCGGGTAAAAATCATCCGTTCGCTCATATGCGGCACTTCGACCACTTCTTCACTGCAAACGGATCTGTCGATCAGCCATGCGATATCTCCAAGGTCGTAAAACCCCTTCGTATCCGACTGAAAATACTTCTCCTTTTCGCGATAAGAATGCAGGAAACCCGGCAGCCCGCCGAGCGGGGCCAGACGCCGGGAGGTCTCTTCCATTGAAACCGTAAGCTGCGTACCGGTATCAAACCAGACCAGCGGCACGCCGGAGATCAGCATGGCGCGCACTGCCGGTATGTCGCCGGCCACATTGAACTGTTCACTGCGATGGGGCCAGGACCATTCGGAGCGGGCATGATACAGAAGGCGGATTTTGGCGCTGATTGAAGGATCCAGAAGCAGAGCGGATGCGATGTTTGATGCCGCGCCAAGTCCGACGACCCAGAGGGGATCGTCGCAGCCCCCGGCATGTGCGCGCTCAATGATCAGCTCCGCCCCGGGACTCTGCACCGGTTCGGTGATGTAACGCATCGGGTCTCCGCCTTCCTCGACACGGTAACTGTCCCTGCATCCCTGCATTTCGAGGAGCTTGAGGATAATCTCGCAGGAATGCCGGATGGTATGCGGCCCTCCGGTCTCGCCCTTCTGCCCGAAATGCGTGGCAACCAGTCCTTCGATATCAAACCGGTCGGGCGACCGTATTGCGAGAGCAATGGCATACAGATCATCGATCTCGTTGGCGGCATCGGTATCGATAAGGAGTCTTATCCGATTGTGCTTCGGCGGCGTCTCGGGCACGATGCGTCCGTCCATGGGTCCCTCCTGTCTGCAGGTTGTTGTCTGTGCGGGCCTCCTGCCCGATCCCGGCACGGTCAGGCTCCGGAGGCAAAACGGTTATCCTGCTATCCCTGATGGTGTTTAATATTGTTTTCTTCGGTGCCGAGGAACAGTATAAATTCCCTCAGCATTGCCCCATCGACCTCGCCGCTCATCTCCTCCTTCATTATGCTGAGCGCCCGGAAGGATGATACGGCACGTGCGTAGGAACGGTTGGTGGTCAGGGCATCGTAAATGTCCACTATTTTGGCCAGCCGTTCCGGTTCCGAAAAGTTTCTGGATGCGTCCCCGTCAGGGTAACCCCCTCCGTTATATTTCTCGTGGTGGGACCTGATAATAGAGCATGTCAGACCATTTATGCCATGGTGTTCCTCAGCTATGGAAATCCCCCAGAGCGGATGCTGCCTGATGACATTGAACTCCTCATCGGATAATTTTCCGCGTTTTTTCAGTATCGCGTCCGGCACTTTCTTCTTGCCGATATCATGCAGCATCCCCCCCAGTCCGATACGGCACAGGACCTTTTCCTCAGCTTGCAATATTTTTTTGGCGGCCGCCACCATTATTGCCGACACATTGACGCAATGCGTATAGGTGTAGTAATCGTGTCCGGCAATGCTGAGCATATCCCAGAGGGCGTTCTCGTCTTTCAGCAGCGTGGTCACCGTTGCTTCGACAGCGGTGCCGATCCTTCGCATGGCCGCGGGATCGTGGAAGTTGTTCCACAGGTGGCTCATGAGCCTGGAGGTGTTTTCGTAGATAAACGCGCTGCCGGTTGCATCCGCCTCCTGCACACCCTCGGCGAAACGCCGGAGATTGTCTTCAATATAATCGTAAAATCCTCCCGAATCTTCTTCGGTGAGGTGGATTTCCGTGATCCCGTTCTTCTCCAGTCTTTGCAGCGCTTCAACCGTGATGGGGGTATGCTTTGCCCTGTAGAACGTGTATTGCCCGGGAGCGGTGCGCAGGTAAACATCGACGGGTAATGCGGTATCGGACCAGAGGGATTTTACGGGCATCGCAATAAAATGCTCGTCGCCTCGTGGAACGTCTTTCGGTTGGTAATGCTCTTTTTTTGATGTCATTGTAACTCCGGTCAACAGACCTCCAAAACAACAGCCGGTTGTTGAGACTGAAACGTATTGCCATTTCAAAAACGCCGGCGTTCTCCGGGAATAGCCGCACCGCAGAACGGTGCGACTTTTCCTGAACGCAATTTGAAAAGATCAGCTCCTTTCAGATACCTGCAGTTAATCGAGCGATTGTATGAGTTTTTGGAGATACATCCTGTCCGAAGGCGCGGTATCGGTAAACTCGCATCCATAAAGGAAGCGCCCGTCTTCCGTTTTCTGCTTGCGGGTGACGCGTGCACTCAGGCGTTTTGCCGGCATCCTGAACGGTCTTCCTTTCCCGTGCGGAGAAAAGAAAAGCCGTTCCGGTTGGATTCCGATCACCATGCGATTTCCGTTTGCCATATCGATATCGCCCGCCGTCTTCAGTGCGGCGCCGCCAAGGCTGAGATCTCTGAGTTCCATATCGTATTGTTGGTTCCCGTTGACCCCGATCAGAACGACTTTGACCGGTCCGAGCACACCCACCCGGCGGCTTTTCCTTTTGTTGATGTCCGTGGGGTTCAGGGCATGGTTCAGCCGGCAGGTCCAACGTTGCTTAACCGCTGACCGAACCGACAGGAGCTTTGTTTCGAAACGGTTGGCTCCTTGTGCGTCGTAGAAATACACGGCAACGGAAGTGTCCGGAAGAATTGGACCGATATCTTTCGTTATGGATATTTCAAAGTATTCCAGGCTGTTGAGGGTGAGCACCCCGTCCGCGGCATCATTCTGCCCATCTTCTGTTTCCGCCGGCAGAGCAAGCAGCACGTTCGCTCCTTCCGGTATGTTTCGTGTGCTGCATACGATATCGTGGTCCCGGAAGGCAACGGTTTCCAGCTTGTTTCTGAGCGTGGCAACCTGTTCTGCCAGCGCTGCGTCATGCCGGTGGCCCTCCCGTCGTGCCGGAATCAGCAGATAATCATGCAGCGCCCTTTCAAATTCGTATTTCTCGTTCAAAACGGCGCAGGGGTCCTTGGAACGGGCATAACCGGAGAGTTCCGTGAGCATGTTTTCAAGGGGAGCGCTGAGTTCGAGCTTTTGCAGCCCGGCATGGAAAGATCTCCGCCGTCTTTGCACGTTATATCTTCTTACAACGTGCAATGCAAAGGCCCCCAGAATGCAGACCAGCCCGAGGAATGCAAGCAGAACAGCAACCACCCGGGGGTCGATGGTGTGTTCAAACGCCCTTCGGAACCCTTCGATACGGTCCGGAGACATACGTTTTCTCCTTATCGATCAACGAATTTTTTTCACGACGGAGCATGAAAAAGAATGAATCAACGGCAACGGATCTCACGATTTCAGTCTATCGACATTTTCTTGCCGGCGGACTCATGCCGGGGACCTGCGCAGCTGTCATTCAAGCAGGCGTTACGATATTATCCCGGCCAGTTGCTGCAGCATGTTATTGGCGATCCTGATTGTGCGGGCATTGATCTGATACCCGTTCTGGGCGGTTATCAACCTTGTAAACTCCCTGGCCAGATCCACGTTGGAGTCCTCCAGCACGTTCTGCCGCACGCGTCCCGTCCGACCCTCTGCCCCCCTGGAATAGGTACGGGAGCCGGCCGCCGGACTGTAAGCATAGTAATTATCACCGGCACGCTCAAGGCCCTGTTCGTTGTCGAACATGGCGAGTTTGAGCGTTCCCAGATCCCGTGATTCAGCGTTCGAGTACTCCCCCGTCACCGTTCCGTCGGCGCCTATGGCGACGTTTTGCAACGTACCGGTTTCGTAGCCGTCCTGGGCTATGGCGGCGGCGGAGCCGGCCCCGCCCATCTGGGTCAAACCATCAACCGATCCGGCCGTGCCCATATCGACGCCGATATCCTGAACTACGGAGTTTCCGGCGCCGTCAACAACGCCGGGGAAAACGGCGCTGATGCGCTGCCCCTCTTCATGCCCCTGATAAGTTCCATTTTCATCGAATGTTATATCGCTAATCCTCCTCTGCACGACGCGCTCGGCGCCGTCTATACTGTTGACCACCAGGTCCCACCTGTTTTCTTCCTGTGCCTGGCGCACGAAGGTGGCATGCAGATCATAGCTGCGCGCCTGGTGGTCGTAAACCGAGATGTTCGTTCCATGGGAGGCAGCGCCGCCGACCGCTTCATAATCGAAGTAGTCATGCACGTCGCCTCCAATCTCCATATCCAGTTCAAGTTGATTATAACCGGCCTTTTCGGCGGTGACAACCAGATGTCCGTCTTCGTTGACGGAAGCGGAGAGCTCCCCCTCGCCGAAGGCATCCCGGACAGCTTCCAGCAAGTCGCCGAATGTGGCCCCCCCGACCGCAATTGTGACTTCGTCGATGAGGTTTCCTTCGGAATTTTTGCCGTTGATTGTGATTGTATCACCGTCCCCGAGTCCGGCTATCTCCGCTAAATTCGTCCCTTCGTCGGCCACAGTTCCGTCGGCTTCCACGATATAATGAAACCCCCTTCCTATCATGGAGGTGGTTGTGGGATCGAAGCTGGCCGAACCGAGGTTGCCTTCAAACTTGATACTGCCGGTGCGCCTCCCCTCGAGGATCTGGTCGAAAGGTATCCTGATATCGTCGTTTCCAGGCGTCTGAAACCCTTCGGCTTCCCCGACATTTCCGGTCCGCTGAACCCTGTTGCCGGTGGAAGGGTCCACAAGGTATCCGGCGTCATCGACGGCAAAGCTTCCGTCCCGCGTGTAGAGGTCCATGGTACCGTCGCGGACGACGAAATATCCTTCCCCGTCGACAGCCAGATCGAAGGGATTGTCGGAGGAGGAGAAGCTGCCCTGTGTTAAGTTTTCCCGCACAGCAGCCACTCCCACTCCCATGCCGAGTTGCTGGGGGTTGGTGCCGCCGATGTTTTCGGTCGCGGGCTGGCCGGCAGCCAGGGTGCGGCTGAAAAGGTCGGCAAAGGTTATGCTGCTCTCCTTATAGGCCACCGTGTTGGCATTGGCTATGTTGTTGCCCGCCACATCCAGCATCCGCTGGTATGCCTGCATACCCATCACGCCCGTCTGAAGTGCTCCCGACATCGCTTATTCCTCCTGGTAAAAGTAGACAATTTATGTTATTGGTCGCTTGTTACCGGCCGTTGCGAATCATCGCCTGTGATTTGATCTCTTATTGCCTTTTGGATTGACCGCATTCTCTTCGTCCCATAAAACTCACCTTTGATAATCGGCAACAAGCAACTAAAAAACCCGGACCAGATCGCTGATCGGTACGCTTTCTCCGCCGATCTCGCACCGGAGTTCCCCGGAACCGGCATCGATCGAATCGACGGTGCCGATAAGGTGTTCGCCGTTTTTCAGATATTTCACCCCGCGCCCTATGAGACCCGCCCCTCCCGTAAGCTGCTGCAGCCTCAGCAGCTCCCCGAAGCTGGTATTCATATTGTTCATGGCCTCCACGGTGCTGAACTGGGCCATCTGATTCATCATATCCTGGTTGTCCATGGGCTCCATGGGGTTCTGGTTCTGCAGCTGAGAAACCAGAAGTTTCAAAAACATGTTATCGTCGCCGGTCGTTATACCCAAGCTCATATTTTTCCTCCTTGTTCAAACAACGTAATCGATGTGTCCACGATTGCCGATCAAAGTGCCTCCCTCCAGCCCCGCGGGGATGTCCCGTTCCCGAGGAGCGTTCCACGGGGACGGGGTGGAGCCGGAGTGTGCAAAGTTTTCTCTGCTCCGCTCACCCGTCCCGCCGAAATCGCTGTCATTGTTCCCACCGCCCTGGTAGTCGGAGAGTTCCAGGCTGTTTTTCCCGGGTCGGGAGGCGCCGAGACTGCGCTGAAGCTCTGCCAGTTCGGTGCGCAGTGCATCTCTGACGTGGGAATCCTCCACTCCCAACCGCACGCGCAGTTCTTCTCCCTCCCGCATTGCGATACGGATCCTGACCCGCCCGAGCTCCGGCGGGTTCAGTTCCAGGCTGAACTCCTGCTTCTGCCCGTCCTGCATGTAAGAGGCGCTGCGCAAGATGCTTTCCTCAACCTGCCTCAGGGCCGCTCCCGTTTCCGCCCGGGACATGGTTTCGGTCCCGTGAATATCTTCCGGCCCGCCACTAATATGATCGTATGCCACAGATTCGTGGGTAAAAAATTGTTCACGCCCTCCGGAACCGGTATCGGAGTTTCGCAATCCCACTTCTTCAAACCTTGCAACGGTCTCCCGGCCGGAAACACCGTTTTGGCTTCCGTTTGAGTGCCGGAGGCCGGGCTGCTGATTTTCCCCGTATCCCAACCTTTCCGGGGCGGGATTTCTGGTTCCTGCGGCATCCAATGTTTGATTTCCCCTGACGCTGTTTTTGTCATGATCGCCAGCGGACCTTTGAGCTGCCTTTCTGTGTCTGACGGCTGCTTCCCCGGTGTGTTGTTCCCCCCCCCACCGCCTGGAGAGTGGCCGGCCGGAAATCCCGTTCGGGGCCGGCGCTGCTTCCGTGTCAGGCCGGGCAGCGGATCGACGACCAGAGGGAAGTGACGCAATGCGCGCTGCCGTACCTTCTCCCCGATCCCCCTTTTCACTACCGTTGAATACCGTCCGAAAAGAAGAACGCACTCCGCCGCCGGATTCGGGTTTGTCGCGTGCGTGGTCGCTTCCGGAGGAAGCGCTCCCGTGTGCCCGGCTATCCCTTACTTTGTCGGCGCCGTCTCTTTCGTTTTCTTTCCCGGATGCTGCACCCGTGTTTTTTTCCTGTGCGCTGTTGCGGTTTGCGACACGTTCGCCGGCGGAATCTGAAAAATATCTGTTAGCAGCGGTTCGTCTCTCAGGAGCTTCCCCTCCGTCCCGGTCTTTTGCCCCTTCGGTTTGGCCCGGTTTTTCCCGGAGCCCCGGGAATTTGCCTTCTGCATTTTCCTTGCTGTTTACGCCGTTTTTGTCGCGATCGCCATCGGGCTTTTGAGCGCTATCTTTATCCCGTTCGATGGCATGTTCGGTGTGTGTTCTCCGACCCCGCCGCGCGGAGTCCGGCCGGACGGTGATCCTTCTGGCGCCCGGCTGTATCCTTTCCCCCTGCCTCGGGGTCGCGGTGCGGATACCAGGAAAAAGGATTTCAATGCGCGCTCCGGAGTCTTTTCCCCGATCTCCCCTCTCCGGTTCTTCGCCCGGCATTTGCCCAATTGTCCCGCAATACTCTTCACATCCTTCGTTCTCAACGGCTTCCTCTTCCGCATCGGTTTGTTTTTTCTTTCCCGGGATGTCGTCATGTCTTTTTGGAGGTATGCACTTTCCTGGTTCCGTCTTTGCGTCACCGCCGGCTTCTGCCTGATTTTCAACATTTCCGCCCCGACCGTTAAGGTTGTGGTTTCTCGGCGTTCCGGTATTCGTCTCCCGGGCAGTACCGGGAGAACGATGGTTTTGGGCGTGAAGGATCTGCTCGAAAATGGTGAATGCGCCCCCCCCCTGCTTGCCACATTTCGGGTGGCCTTTCAGCGTGGGAGCCGTTGCATCCGGAGTCTGCCGGACGGATTCGAGGTGAGGAGGTAATTTCATGTCTGTTCCACACGTCAGAGATATTCACTGTATTCACTGGCGAAGCTGTTGCAGCACAAACACCCTTTCCTGCATTGGCAGGGTGTTGTTTCGCCCTCATTCACTGGCTGCCCGGATTCAATGCAATAATCGTGCCGCAAACGTTGCGCGGTGAACGCCCGGTTCCTCATATTGCCCGTGGCCGGTGGTTTGGTGCTGTATGGGAGATGGAGAAGATACGAATATGAACGTATTTTACAGGGCCATGGGAGGTGGAAAATGGTTCGGCGGGATGGAACATCTTTCCGCCTTTCTCTGCAGGCGGGACGCAAGTATTCACCGAAAACCGCTGCTGTTTTGGGCGGTAAAAAGCCCGTCGAACGCATTGTCTTCCGGGCTGACCACTGGCCTGCGGGACCGCGCGGAAAAAAGAGGACAGCGGCTGTTGTTTTTATGCGCCCCTCATGCTGTGCTATACTGGTGCGTGAGCCGGCACTTTGGCATGCCGAATGCTAACCCGGTTATATCACGCGTGCTCGGCGGTGCAGATGTGGCCGAAAGCAAACGCCGCCTGCCTGTGCGTACGCATGCAGACAGGCTGCATTTGCATACTGCAAGTGAAGACTTGTGTCAAAAATGCGGCGGTGCTTTGGACACGCCATCAGGGCCTGCCTGCAGCAGGTGCAGGTCAACTGCCGTTTTGCGAATCGTTTTAGCACACTGCAAAAGTTGAAAAGCCCCGGAATTCTACTTAACCGTTCGATGCTCCATGATTATATATTAGAAATTGCCGTTGATTTACGAAATGGTCGGGCTAAGGCGACGGTGCGGCAAAGAAACGTTTCAGGAGGTGCAAAAAAATGATGTCGGGAAACACCCGGGAAAGAAGAACGAAGATTCTGGCTGAAATAAAGACGATCGGCGGCCTGCCGAGCATAGCTGTCAAGGTGCGCCAGATGGCCGCCGATCCGGAAGTGGATTTCAAACAGCTGGGTGAGGTGATCGGGTATGATCCCTCCATTACCGCCAACATACTCGGCGTGGCCAACATGGGGCGCGCTGCGGACGCCGGGCATATCTATTCGATCAAAGATGCCATCGTGCGGCTGGGCACGCGCAGGGTGTTAAAAATCGTCATAGGACTCGCCCTGGCGCCGGTTATGAAGACAAGTGTGGAAGGCTACGGCATGGCGGGCGGCGAGCTGTGGAAACACTGCGTGGCGGTCGCAATGTGCGCCGAAAAACTGGCGTCGAAAACCGGCCTCCAAGCGCCCGAACATTGTTTTACCGCCGGTCTGCTCCATGACATCGGCAAGATTGCCATAGGTTCGCAGATTGCGGAGGCGGAACAACGGGCCATATACGATCTGGTGGAAGGGAGGAAACTCGCCTACAACGAGGCGGAAATGCAGGTGCTGGGCACCGATCACGCCGAAATCGGCGCGGAGATTCTGGATCGTTGGGAACTTCCGGATGAGTTTTCCCGGGCCGTGCGCCATCACCATGAGCCAGAAAAACCCGCATCCGACGATGCTTCCGTCTTGCTCATACATGTGGCCGACCTGCTGTGCCTGTCAGCGGGCCTTGGCATAGGTTCCGACGGGCTCAATTACAAACTGGCCGGCGAGCTTGTTGAGCCCCTCAAACTATCCCATAACATAATCGAATCCGCGGTCTGCGAAACGACGATCGACCTCGAGAGGTTCGATGTCGAGGCCTGATCAAACGCGTGGAGGGCAAGCAGCGTGGCCGAAAACCCGGCTCGTAGTGGACGCTTTCAAGCCTGCCTGCCGGCAGGCAGGCGTCCCAGCCTTTAGCGTGGCGTTTTCCGGACTCCTGAGCCCCTAACAGCTTTCCCCGATGAACCGGAACGTCGGAAGCCGCGGGCCGGGATCTCCGTTCCTTACCCATCACGTCCATTCTTCGGCTATACGTTCGGAGGCGCCCCGGATTGCTTCGGTGGAAAGCAGTTCACCGCTTGCCAGTTTTTCGCTGACCAGGTGCACCTTCTCTTTCCTGACGGCATCGGAGGCTTTGACGCGTTCCAGCAGTGCCTCGAGTTCCGAATCCACTTCCGTTGCGGTGTCTTCATCGGTTCCTGCCGTTTCAGTGAGCCCTCTTTGCTGCGTTTTCTCAACGTCGGAGTTCCTGCTTTCGGCGGCCTGTCTCAGCGAATCGGGAGTTGGCCCTTCTATTCCCTCAACCATCTTGCAGTCACCTCGCGAAAAAATTGAAAAAAGCCTCGAAAAAGCACTGTTCCCCGCAAACGGAGGGGATGTGATGTGCTTGTTGCCGGCTGCCGGCGCCTGCAGCAACGAGCCACCTTGCAGAGAACCGCCGGCGCCATGCAACAACCCACCATCATTACGTCGCGTTATTATAAGGGATATTTTCGCAATGTCAAGGAACAATGCAGGAATTTCGCTAAACTCCTTCCGTTTTCCGCCGAATATAGGAGTAGTCGCTCGCGGAAAAGCAAAAAAAGAGCGAAAAGGGGGCGGCAAGCCGCCCCGGCCGAACGTTTAACTTTCTTTCTTGGAGGTAGTGGACGATGAGTATGGTAATCAGGCAGAACCTGATGGCGGAATCCGCACTGCGCAACCTGACGCAGACCTACGCGGGTATGGACAAGTCGATCCAGCGGCTCTCCTCGGGGCTGCGCATCGTGGGCTCCGATGACGACGCGGCCGGGCTGGCCGTGCGCGAGGGCATGCGCGCGGAGGTGACCTCGCTGGGACAGGGCATACGTAACGCGAACGATGCCGTATCGATGCTCCAGACCTTCGACGGCGGCGCGCAGGTCATCGACGAGAAGCTCATACGTATGAAGGAGCTGGCCATGCAGTCGGCGACCGGAACGTATTCGGACGAACAGCGTCAGATCATGAACGACGAGTTCGAGGCCATGCGCGACGAAATCGAGCGTATCGCGCAGCATACCGCTTTCAACGAAATCAAGGGGCTTGACGGCAGCGGTGAAGGTGGAGGAGGCGAGGTCACCCCCGACCATGAGGTGGATGCTCAGGTAACCGAGCATGGAGATATCCCGACGGGCGAAGGGGAACATACGCTTATCGCCACCGAAACTTTCACCGTTACGGTTCATGAAGATGACGATGTTGAAGTCAGTGCCGGCGAAGTTTTCACGGTTACCGTGGACGAGAGTGAAAATGTGACCGGTGTGACCACGGTCGATACGGCCGATGATGAAGATATCGTTCAGATCGGTGAAGATCTGTACCAGTGGAATGCAGGGGAAGGCGAACTGGAGTCTTATGAAGCTCCCGAAGGAAACGGGGGGCAGATAACGATCCACTTCGGTTCCGGCAACGATCAGGCGGAGGATTACTACACGATCGATATCCAGAACTTCACTTCTTCCGGACTGGGGCTGGACGAACTCGACATAAGCAGCCAGCAGGGTGCTCAGGAGTCGCTCGGCGCCATCGACAGCGCCATCGAGACAAAGGTCACGGGCCGCGCGCATTTCGGCGCAGTAATGAACCGGCTCGACAACACCGTATCGGCCATCAGCATCCAGCGCGAGAACCTCATGGCCGCCGAGTCGCAGGTCAGTGATGCGGATGTGGCCGAGGAGATGTCGGCGTTCACGCGCCAGCAGGTCATGGCGCAGGCGGGAACGGCCATGCTCGCCCAGGCGAATATGGTGCCGCAGATGGCGCTGCAACTGCTCGGCTAAGAGTGAGCGGCAGGGCGAAGTGAAGCAGCAGAAAAAGCGTCCCTTCTCCGGCCTCGGGCCGGGGGAGGGCGCTTTTTGCTTCACCTGAAAACGCCGGCAGGAACGGCAATTACGAATTAGTAATTAGGAATCAACGGCAAAGACGCTCCCAGAGGAAAGGTCGTTGTCGTTGCCGGGAACGCCGGCACCCTTGCCGGCATGTCTTGCAGCATACGTTTGGAAAACTGTTTTGGTTAATAAA
>PUMZ01000397.1 GCA_003551565.1 Candidatus Brocadiaceae bacterium
GAGCGCCATCCGGAGTATTACCCCATCGTCGATGGAGAAGTGCGCGGGCGGCAAGCCAATCTGTCACACCCCGATGTGCTCGAACGGGCAATTAAGCACGTGCGCGATACATTTGAGAGGAATCCCGATACGCTCGGCACCAGCCTCGGCCCCGACGACGGTGCTTTGCGTGACGAGCGGCCGGAGACAAGGGCTCTGATGTCGGGCAAACCGGATCCCTTGTTCCCACACAGGCAGGACAGCACGGACCTGCTTGTCTGGTTCATCAACCAGGTGGCCGAAGAGATAGAAGATGAATATCCCGATAAGCTGCTCGGGTTCTATGTTTATTCTAATCATTCTTCGGTACCTGATATTGAACCCCACCCTATGATCTATCCTAAGATAGCCCCTATATCCTTTTCACGCTACACAAGTATCGGCACACCGAATGCTCCCACTTCCATGATGCTGAAGGATATCATTCAGGAGTGGGTTAAGCTGTCGCCCCGAGTGGGTGTTTACCTTTATAACTGGAACCTTGCGGATTTCGCTATGCCCTTCACACGCGTGGCGGCGTTCCGGCGCGACCTTCCGAACCTTCATAACTGGGGTCTGGAGTATGCCACGATCGAATCGGGGGCAAACTGGCAGAACATGGTACCCGGCAACTACATGATAGGACGGCTTCTCTGGGATATAGAGACCGACGTTGATGCTTTACTGGAGGAGTTTTATCCGCTTTATTACGGGCCGGCCGCCGAGCCGATGCGCCGACACGACCGTCTGCTGGAAGAGGCGTATGAAAACACTTCGGCCTACACCGGCAATAATTGGTCGATGCATCGCATACTGACCCCCGAGGTCATGGAAGGCCTTGAAAATAATCTGAATGAGGCTTTAGAACTGGTCGGCGACACCGAACCGTATGCAAAGAGGCTGTCGGTGCCGTCCTATACCCTGAATTTTGCAAAAGCGTGGTTCGATGCAAGAGATGCTCTGAACCGTTTCGACTTCGAGGCGGCGGGCGAGGCGAACCGCAGATTTGTTGATAATTACTGGCAGGCCCATGAAGACGGCCTGACAACGGACGAACCGTCCTGGCGTGCGCGCTCCAGACCACACGACTCACCACATAACAGAAATTTCTTCTCCATGAATGTCCGCCGCTACTGGGAGATATTCCACCAGCCTTCGTTTGAAGAAGCGGAAAAGATAGCGAATGAAGGTTCGGTCATACTGGAATTTCCGGACGAGTGGAAGGGGTATTTCGACCAGACGGCCATCGGTGAGTCACTGGGACTGGCCAATCCCGAGTATCCCAAAGATTCATGGCTGGATTTGAAAACATTCTCCGCCACGATCGATGAGCAGGGATTCCCGTACTACCGCGGGCTTATCTGGTATGCATTGGATATAGAGATACCGGAGATTACACTTGAAGACGATGAAGAAGTTTTTATGTGGTTTGGAGGAAACGACAGTAATACGCAGGTGTTTATTGACGGGCGCAAGGCCGGTAAGTTCCGTACCGGCAATTTCCAGCCCGGTGAGGCTTCTGTAACCCCATACCTGCGGCCCGGTGAAACCCAGCATGTCGTCGTATTGGTCGATAACCGTCCGGTATGTGAACTCGGTACCGGCGGCATTATGCGCCCGGTCGTGCTATACAAGCGGGCTCTCGGAGAAGACGAAGAGCGTACCCCTTTCCCAGAGGATTTCGATCCCGAGGATGCTCCGCTATTTGCCCCTGCTGAATGACGTTAAGTTCTATAGGCCTCGACAATTAAAAAGTTAAGTTTATTCCTGGAGTGCTATATGCACAGTAGAAAAAAGACGGGTATACACCTTATGTCAGGCTTGATGTTTCATTTGGTTCTTATCAGCGTAGTTGCTGTTTCGGTCCTTCGGGTTTACGAGGCATCCGGGGCTGAGGAAGTGAGCCTCGCCGCCGACGGCGAGGCTGGATTGCCTGTGGTTATAGGCGAGGATGCAAATGAAACTGTAACAGAAGCCGCCTCTAAACTGTCGGAATATCTCGAGCGTATCAGCGGAGCATCTTTTAAAGTGGAGGTTGGCAAGGGTAATTCGGGTATCGTGCTGGGCATGCCGGAGGATTTCGCATCCCCGCCGCTTGAGGACGTGGAGTTCGGCGACGGGCCTTTCGAAGGCGACCACTACGTTATTCGTTCGACTGAAAACGGCCTTTATCTTCTCGGAGCGACGTCCCTCGCGGTGCGCTTCGCTGTGTGGGATATCCTGTATCGTTTCGGACATCGTCAGTTTTTCCCGACCGAAACCTGGGAAGTCGTGCCGGAGAAGGATGAACTGGTCGTTTCGATCGATGTGCGTGAAGAGCCGGATTATTACAGTCGTCGTGCCCCTCGTGGCGCATTGCGGATGGACAGACGGCCCTGGGCTCAGGAGGCCTGGGCGGACTGGCAGGTGCGCAACCGCATAAAGCCGAGTTTCAGTCTGAGCACCGGGCATTCCTACGGTCGGGTAATCCGAGCCAATCAGGAGGCGTTCGATAAAAACCCTGAATACTGGGGGCTGGTTGACGGTGAGCGCACCGAGCGGGCGCAGCCCAACGTCGCGCATCCGGAGGTGCAGCGGATGTTTGTTGATTATATGGTCGATAAATTGCGCCGGGAGCCCGACCGCGATTCGGTGCCCATGGACCCGCGCGATGGAAACCCCTGGTCCGAAAGCGAGGAGAGCCGTGAGATCGGCCGCCCGAGCGAACAGGCTATTTTCATCGCTAACAAGGTGGCCGAGGCTGTGACCGAAGAGTTCGGCGGTGATAAATACGTCGGGATTTACGCTTACAGCCACCATTCACCGCCGCCGAAAATCGATGTCCATCCGAACGTGATCGTGAGCCTCGCCACCAGCTTCATCCGTGGGGGATACACATTCGATGAGATGATTGACGGGTGGAGCGAGCGTGCTAATATGCTCGGTATCCGCGAATACTACGGGCTGGCCATCTGGCATTGGTCGCTGCCGGGTCCCGGAGCAAGGGCGGCTGATACGGAGTATCTGCGTGATACGATCAGCAGATGGCACGGGCGGGGAGCAAGGTTCATGAACGCCGAATCGAACGACACGTGGGGCGGCTACGGGCTCGGCTACTACCTCGCAACCCGGTTTATGTGGGATGTGGGCGAGGCCGAACGCATGGATGAACTGATCGATGATTTCCTGGAAAAGGCGTTTGGCCCGGCAAAAGAACCCATGCGTGAGTTCTACGAACTTATCGACGGCGGTGCCGATGATCCCTATGTGCCCGGGCGCTCCAGACAGCTTAATGATGACATGGTTGGCCGGATGTACCGGCTGCTTGCCGAAGCGCGTGATTCAGTGGAGGTGGGTGGGGCTGAGATGGCCCGCATCGAGGATCTGATCCTTTATACCAGATACGTGGAACTGTACCGGCGTTACGACTCGATACGCGGTCCGGAGCGCCAGGAAGCATTCGATGACCTGATCAGTTTCGCCTGGCGTATTCGCGGCCGGATGATGGCCGAGAGCGTGGAACTGGTGCGTGCCGTCAATCGCCGGGTGCGGGGTGATGATAATTTGGATTGGGGTGGCGAACGGGGGCAAAACCGTCCTCCGGACCGTTTGCGTGAGAAAGAGAATGAGCCTTACACCCCGAATGAGATACGGGGTTTTTTGGAAGAAGGCGTTGAGAATCACCAGTTGGTTGAACTTGATTTTGAACCGTGGCAGGATTCGGGCCGTTGGCGGGTCGCAGGTTTTGAGCCGAATAAGCGAGGTGAACCCGGTGAGAGATTCCCCCACCGTGGTCAGTTGAATGCTTTACTCGCTGCCGATACAAATGTTCTGCCCGAGATATGGATTTCCGGAGGGCATGTACATGATAACCGCGGCCCGGTGCGCTGGAGACTGGAGACCGCCGGGGGCGATTTGATTGATGATGGCGAAGTGCCGCCGGATCAAGAACCACGCACGATCGACCTGACGGCTCCGGAACCCGGAGTCTATCGTTTTTCAATCACAAATACCGACCAGGGTTATAAATGGAATTATAAGCCGCGGGGCGCCAAACTGACCCTTCTTGCGGGGGGTGAATACGAACTCAGACGCAACTGGTATGACCGCCTGTATTTTTATGTTCCCGAAGGGATAGAAGAGATATACATAGCGGGAACCATCCGTGAGGGACGCCATGCGTTCAGGGACGGCGACGGAGAGCGTATCGATCCGGATTCCATTGAGGAAATCCAGGGCTTTACGCGGGTGCCTGTGCCCGAGGGCAGCGACGGGGAAGTCTGGCTCCTGTGGATGCGTACGCTGAGGCCGAACTGGCGTTTTTTGAATATTCCTGGCTATGTGGCCTTCTGCCCCGGTGAAATGCTGTTGCCTGAGGAATTAACGATAGCTGACTGCGAGTGATCAATGAGTAATGAACAATTGCTAATTAAAAGCTAAAGATGGATTATTTGTAAGTTATCAGTAAATATCTACGGTTTTTTAAATTGAGAAATCCTTGTATTGTAAATCCTCAGTGAACCCCGTTCAGATTGTGAACTATGCAACAATGCCAGAAATCGGGATCGCTATCGGGATCGGGATCGAAAAAATGGTTTTAGGGCATGAAAAACTCGGCGTGTATCGTCTTGCAATAGGTTATGTGGCATGGGTATTTGAACAATCCGAGAAAGCATAAAGGACGATCCCGATCCCGATAGTGATCCCGATCCCGACTTGTCGTAAAAGCCGTATACCCCGAACTCTATTCACGCAAAGACGCAAAAAAATAATCGAAAAAAGTACTGGA
>PUMZ01000286.1 GCA_003551565.1 Candidatus Brocadiaceae bacterium
AACCGCGCCCCTTCCGGGGCGCATTTATCTTTGTATCTTTTATTACCCCTGGTTAAAACCAGGGGCTACCTAACCTCGCCCCGCTGGGGCGAAAACAGAGACATTGCCCCGGACGGGGCAAAGTACGGTAGCCTCGGGTTTCAACCCGAGGCGATGATTCACACGTTTTTTGCGCCCTGAAAGGGCGCGGTAGGTCGATGCGTATTGGCCATTGTGCGCTTTTCGGCCAAGCCCCTAGGCTGTTAGTGGTTCTTCCCTAATAATTGCATAACTGTAAAAAATCTTTGGTTATTTCATTTTATTCACGTGCAAGATATTTATTTAAGAACGACCATCGCTGGCCTCTACAACGATATTTTAATTACAGTTCCTCCAGTTTGAGATAGTTTATGTTGATTTCCGTGGATTTTTTTGACTACGAAACCGCCTCAATGGATAGTTGCGCCCACTCGCGCAGGCGGTTCATGTGGCCCATCAGGGTCTGCATCTCACGCAACACGACCTGATAGCTGCACCCTTCCAGGATTTGCGCCTGCTCGCGGATCTGCCGGGCCAGCGGCCGGATGTCATCGGCACAGGCGACCTCCGAAGCCTTGTGCCGCCACATGATGCAGCAACGCTCGCCGGCCTTCTCCACCAACGTCGGCATGTCGGTCCACGCGCTGCATATCAGGAGTCTGAGATTGGGGATGCTCAGAACCGCGTCAAGCTTGCGCGTCAGGTTCTCGCAGCAGCCGTAGCAAACTGCACCGAAACGAGCGAAGAGCGTTTTCTGATAGTTCAGGAGGAACTCCTCGAACATGGCCGGGCTGACCATGTCGAACTCCTGCGAGTTGCCGTGAATCCAGCAGTCCTGCAAGGAAAACGGCCCCGGGTTCTCCGGGCGGATAGGATCGCTCAGGAGCATTGGAGTGTCCGTGTTGGGCAGTATTTCCACGCCCGAGAGTTCGATGGCGTCCAACCGATCCATCTCGCCCTGCAGGATGGTGTCGATCAGCCGGTGAGTCAATTCCGGCGCATCGATCATGTCCATCATCATCAGCTCCATGCCCCGCAGATGAGCGGCTGGAGAGCAGATCGTGCCGATGCTGTTGTAGCCGGTGATCGGGCTGACCCGCACCGGCATCGTGTCGCCCAGGATTTCCTGAAGGCGTTCCCGGCGCTCAGCTGTGGCTGCCGCATCCACCCGGTAGGCGGGCACGACCAGTTTGTCAAAATCCCCGGGCGTGGCCAGGGCCGGCTGGTAGCGCCATGCGCCTCCTTCGACGCCGGAGGCCTCGTGCCGGATGTCAAGCCCCCAGACGTTTTCGGGGGTGACAGCAAAGAGCGTGTTGATCATGTAGTAGTCGTTAACGGGGGTGTCGTCACCGATGACCTGCTTGACCAGTATACGTTTGAAATGCTCCTCCAGCTCGCGGCAGAGCGGGTCGGAGCAGACCAGTTCCTCCGGCGGCATGATCTCGTTCCAACTGGCGTTGCCGTGGCACCAGACCGGCGGACGGTCCGGTTTTCGCATCGCCAGCACGTCGCGCCAGCGCTGCTTGATCCTGGCCATTTTTCCCGTACGGGCAATTTCCACCGTCCGCCGTGCCAGCTCCCGGATCAGCGCAACCTCGCCCGCCGGGTCCAGGGCCAGGCGGTCTAAATCGTCAAAAAATGCTTTGCAGTAATACATATTTTGCTCCTTTTGTGGTTTGCATGAGGATCATGGTCAGACCAGGCGGTGCAGGCGCCTTATGGTTGCTTAAATCTTTGATTTCTAAAAAATAAGTTACCAACAAGAACGGTAGAAATATCCGGTGCGGTATGCTTAAATGAAGTATATTATTCCGCTGACGGCAGTGGAGTATTGATGACGCTGAAGTAAAATCTATCGTTAGCTGCTCGTTCCAGAACGGAGTTTTCACTGACAAAACGATTGTAAAGACTTTTACGCCGGTTTTCCCACTGTTCCGGGTCTGAATTGGCTTCTTCCGCGCTCATTTTCAGAGACCTGCTCACTGACCGCTGCAGCGACCGTGCCCACCCGAGCTGTCCCGTTCCGCGGTCATGGCCTTCGGCTGCGGACAGCAGGTTTCCTCGCTCGTCACGTGATACGGCATAATATGAAACGTCGACAAGTACCCATTGTCCGTCTGCATAGAATTCGGCAGTAGTATGTGACTGGCCGCCCAGATGCACTATCCGCCCCTGCATCCCGGCCACCTGGCACAACCGGATGAAAACACGTGCCTGTTCGTTGCACCATCCCCCGCCGCTGGCCAGCAAATCCTCGTCCATAAGAGCCCTGTCTGGTGGTATGCGGCTGCCGTAGTAGGGTGGGGTGCCGCTGTGTCTGAATTCGGCAGGTAGGGCTTTCTTGAGCAGGGCTATCGCTTTTTCCGTATCGGTCATACCGGGTTCGGTGTATTTTTTAACTAATTGCTCGAAGCGGGGCAGCGTTCCCTTCTTATAACCGGCATCGGCCGGAGTGTATTCATTATAGATAAAATCGGCGGTTTCCGGTCTGTAAACGATATAGAAATTTGCGTGATAAAGGTCTATACCAGCAACAGCGCCCCCGCATGTCGATCCCGGGTTCTGATAACTATTCGCCCAGTGTGGGAGTCCATTTTTGCCCTGGAACGGCCTGAACCGTTCAGGCACCGGCACCCTTGCCCATTCAGGAGTATGGGGGGAACCGTCATATTCGGGTTTATTGAGATCCCATCGCATGCCTTTCTCGGGTAATTCGGCCTCATCTTCATTAAGTGCCGAAGTCCAGTGTTTCCATTCTTCATGATAACCAGTAATTAGATTTTTCACTTCTTCCTCGTCTTCAAATGTGATTTCCAGAAGTTGATTTGCTTCAACGCCGTTCAGCGTTTTAAGCCTTCCCTGCCAGGAAACTTGAACATCACAGCGTTCAGCAGCGCCGAGTCCGAAATGAGCCAGCGCCTCCTCTCCGCACGAATACCCGTTGCCGAGCGTAATATCGGCTCTGCTGATAAAATGTTCCATATCGCCCGCCATGCCTTCCTCAAACAAGCGTACAGTTGCCCCGATTCCCATACGGTTCAGGTTCGGAGCCTTCCCTTTAACTTTTACGGTAAGGTAGTTTCCGGCTTCCGTAATATTTCTGAAAAGGTGGCTTTGCAGCTGATTATGCCAGTTTGCAAAGAAAACATCAACTCTTCCGTCCCTGTCGAAGTCGGCAACAGGCCCGGTTGCAAAGTACCCCATGAGACTTTCTGTGGGCGGTGCTGTAAAGCGGGGAATCCCGTCCACCGTACCGATGTTACGCAGTACATAAGGCTGGAGTTTTCCTTCGTCGTCGACGTGTATCATAGACAGGAGAATATCGCGTCTTCCGTTATTATCCATATCTGCCGCCGCCAGGTGTGCGCCCTGAATGGTCAATCCACGGGTTGCGCGGGTAAAATCCAAATCCAGCCCGGCCTGTTCCGTAACGTGTTCCATGACGGGCATTCCGTCTTCACCAATACCGCGATTTACATAAAAAAATATCTGCGCAGGCTGACCATGGACGGTAAAAACCATATCCAAGAGGCCGTTACCCGTAAAATCGGCGAATACGGCTCCGCAGGGCCAGCCGCTGAATTCGTGGCGGCGGAAATATCCAGGCCGGTATTCATGGTAAACCCCCTCGTCATCAGTGACAAACATGCGGTTGGAATGGGCCAGAAATATATCCAGACGTCCGTTATTGTTTATATCGCCTATTGCGGAACCGAGAGTGGGGGCTGCCTCGGTCGGAAGACCATATTGACCGGTTACATCTTCGAACTTAAAATCACCCAGGTTGCGCAACGCCATGACGCCCTGCTGATTGCCACGGTAAGCACCATCGAAAAAAAGGAGGTCAAGCATTCCGTCCTGATCGAGGTCTATTGCGGTGGCGTTGCGCATGTGCAGCCTTCGCGGCCATTCGGGCGAAACGTTTTCAAAAGTATCAGGCCACCGGTTGCGGTAAAGCCTCGTATCGGGACCGGCGCCGTGCGTACCGACCAGCAGATCCAACTTGCCGCTGTTGTCCAGATCGACGAACAGGGCCATTGAGGCGCGCGCCCTTTCCCGGTCGAAGCGTATTCCTTCATCCGGAGAGAGAGTAAACATGTCCTTTTCGTTAAGAAAGAGCATGTTTGGGATCGGAGCATCCTGTTTCCCGTAGACCGGGCGGTCGGCATAGGCGCCGATATAAAGGTCGGGATAACCATTACCGGTAACATCCCCCCAGGCTCCGGCGTGTGCCAGTTCCCACTCTTTCAGGTGGGGCCGGAGTTTGAGAGCATCGGTTACATTTTCAAAAACGATCGGCGTTTCTTCAGCAGAAGCGTGCCCTGAAGCCGGTGGTGGAAATCCGAGCGCTATTATCAAGGTTAATATGCTGATACAGAAGAGGTGTTTACTCAGTTTCATGACTTTATCTCTATTTTTGTTCACTATCGGGTAATTTATTCAGCCACCGGTCGGATGGGAATCTCGGATGCCGCAATATCTATTACGTTAAGCGCCGGACGGCCCATCGGCGCGGGAACGTATCGTTTTCCATAATTAAAATAATTTATCACAATATTCTTCGCGGAACGGCGTTTGGCATCTGCCACAGATGCCACCCTGAAAACCTGAAATGCTCGGGATAACCTAGTGGTCCATTCCACTTGATTTTGTGGATTCAGCCGGAGCGCCGGTGGTTCAGATGCAAGGCGCAGTGAGAAGCCAGACCTTGACAGGTCGGCGCCGATCGGCAA
>PUMZ01000158.1 GCA_003551565.1 Candidatus Brocadiaceae bacterium
CATCGGGATGAACTTAAGGGCGCGGCAGCGTCCAGGAGGAAGGGATAACCGTGAACCAGAAACGACGGATGACGATTCTTGCCGTTACGATGCTCGCCGCGCTTCTTACCGGCCCCGCCGGCGCGGCGATTTACTACGTGGACATCGGCCATCGGTCCGCGGCCGACTACAATGCCGGGACGCAGCAGGCGCCATGGAAGACCGTCCAGCACGCCGTGTCGCGGGTGCAGGCGGGCGACGTCGTCATCGTGCGACCGGGGGAATACGATGAAGTGGTGACGGTCAAGACCTCCGGCGCCGGAGACGCTCCCATCGTCCTGCGCGCGGAACCCTCGCGCGAAGCGCGCGTCAGAGCGTTCACCCTGCAGGGGGACCACATCACCATCCAGGGGTTCGAGGTCACGCCCGGAGATCGCAACGGCAACGGCATCTTTGCCGGCGAGGCGCACCGTGAAACGGCGAGAACGGGCTCCCGTATTCTGGATAACCACGTCCACAATCTCAGTGGAACGGCCATTTTCACGGGTGAGAATGCCGTGGTGCGGGGCAACCTGATCCGCAACGTTTTTCGCGGCGCCTGGGTCAACGGCGGAACGCTTTTTGAGAACAACGAGATCGACACGCTGGTACCGGAGCTGACGGAGCAAAACGGGGAAACCGTGGCCGCGAAGACCATGTACACCTTTTTTGCCGGCGACGACATCACCTTCCGCGGCAACTATTTCCACGGCGCCCCCGAGGAGTGGCTGATCAAGGGCATGGGCGTATGTTTTTTTGCGAGCTGGGATGCCTGGATCATCGGGTCCAGCAACAACATCCTCATCGAGAAGAACCGTTGCTTCAACGCTACGCACGCCAGCGAACCGATGGCCGTGGAACACAAGAAATCCGTCGGCATCACCTACCGCAACAACCTCTTTGTGAACACGGTGTACGTGGGGATCATGCCCAAGGCCTGGCAAGAGGTGACCGTGGAAAACAACACCCTGATCAACTGCGGCGCGTATCCCGTCTGGCTGCAGGGACCGCAGGCCGAGACGGCCGTGGTGCGGAACAACCTCATCAGCTACATAGATCGCGACCGGGTGGTGAACCAATTCGGTTGGAAGGAGTCCGAGTCCGGCATCCGCGTGGACTACCACGAGGGCGACAAGAGCTTCTGCGATTACAACCTGATGCACGGTTGCCGCAACCGCGGCTACGGCCCGAACGACGCCCAGGGCGAACCGCAATTTATGGATCCCGAGAACGGCGACTTCCGATTGAAGGCCGATTCCCCGGGTGTCGACGCGGGCGTGACGATCGAGGAAATCAAAACGGACCTGCGCGGTGTGAAACGGCCCCAGGGCGAGGCGTACGACATCGGGGCCTATGAATCATCGGGGCAATCCGCCGCCACCGCCAGGCTGATCATTCACGATGAGGTGGCGAACAGGGTGGATACGCGGCTCTTCGGCCAGTTCTTTGAAAGAGCCAGTTTCGGTGACTGGGGACCGGAGGCTGTGGTGGATCCGCAAACCGGGCGGCTGCCTGAGCGGATCCTGGAGATGCTCCAGGCGATGGAGATTCCCGTCGTCCGTTTTCCCGGCGGGACGGACATCGATTATATTGACTGGCGGGAGATGATTGACAACGTTCCGGGACGCGAGGGACCACGGCCGAAGACGGCCGGCTTTGGCGGCGGGCAGATCACCAACCGCTTCGGCTACGATGAATACTTCGCCGTGCGTGACCAAATGGGTTGGCAGACGATTCTGGTGGTCAACCTGCTGGACGGTTTGGCAAAGAAGAGGCCGCTGGCGGAGGCCGCGCAGCTCGCGGCGGGGCTTGTGGCCTACGTCAACGCAGCGCCCGGTACGAAGCTGCCCGAAGGCATGCCCGACTGGCCCGCGGTGCGGGCGAAGAACGGTCGCGTCGAACCCTTCGGCATTCAGTACGTCCAGATTGGAAACGAAATGTACCTGAAGCGTGTGCGCGACGCCGTGCAGGCAGCCTCCGGACTCGAGGGAGAGGCGCTGGCGCGCTGGTATGTCGAGGTCCTGACCGCCTACATCCGCGCGATCCGCGCGGTGGACCCGGAGATTCCGATTATCGTGGATCACTGGATCCTGCCCGGGCAGTGGCGAACGATTCTATCGGATCCCTACATCCGCCGGAACGTCCGTTACCTTGCCCAGCACAAGTATACCCCGGGGCCCTCCAACCAGATCAGCCGCGATGAGGTGCCGGTGGATACGTCGTCGTGGTCGCAGGCCCAGTGGTGGTGGGTGTGGGCGACCATGCCCGGGGAATACGACGAGGCCGGGCAGAACATCTCCTTCGGCTCTTCGCTGGCGAGTCTGGACGAGCTGGGCTACCGCCTGGCGGCCACGGAATGGAATTGGAACGGCTGGAACTGGCGTGACCTGGGCGCGGGTCTGGAAGCCCCGGCGGCGGCGGGCATCGGCGTCGCCGGCTGGCTGCACGGCATGATGCGGCGGGGTGACAGGATTGATTTGGCCACGCAATCCATGCTGCTCGGCGTTTCCTGGCCGTTCGCCGCGGTCTTTGCCGATCGTGAAGGCGCTGGCGAACCCTACTTCAGTCCACAAGGTGCCGCCACCAACTTCTACCGGAAGCATCACGGCGATCGTCGGTTGCGTTCGACCCTGCAGGGGGTGAAAATCCTGCCCCAGCCCTACCGCGTGGGCTGGGGACAGCCGCTTGAACGCGTGGCGCTACTCGACGTTCTGGTCACGGCCTGTGACGGCGCTGTCTTCATCCATGCCATCAATCGCGACTTCGACCGCGACCTGCCGCTGGAGATTGACTTCTCCGCCCTGGGGTTCCTGGCCGCGACCGGCGTTCATCATACGTTCACCTGCAAGCTCCAGGCCGAGCCCGGGCACGGCGTCAGCAGGGGAATGGTGCAGCTTGACCAATGGCCAATCGCCGTGCATCCGAAAAAAACCCTGCTTTTGCCACGCCGAACCGCCTCGATTATTGTTGTAGAACGGAACTGACAATAGGTATAAGAAAGTCTGATCGGTTTCAGGAGCACCTGCTGATGGCCTACGGTAAGGGGAGCCGGCGAAATGCGGTGGCCCATGGCAGATTTGACAAAGTAGCAGGGATTGCCAATCCCGGTTTTTTGCCAGTAAACGTTGACTGTCGCAGGCAAAAAACCGGTTATCGGCCAGATGCAAAACCGGGGCTGCACGCCGCGTTCTTTTAATACCTTATGGAAAGGGCATATATTGTTTTATTGAAGACAGCCCCTGAGCCCTTTTCATGCCGCCGAACGTACTGCCGCTGCTGACATCTGATTGATTAAACGATCAACCTTGAGTACTATGTGTTCTACAGTAATCGATGTAGTTCACTGAACGTTTACGGCAATTGAATACTGATGCGACTCTGGTAGCAAACTATGGAAAAAAGGGAGGCGAGACAAACAGGCCGGACAAAAACCATGTCCAAACTGGCGATTCATGGCGGCGAACCCGTGCGGACGGAGCCGTGGCCCGTGTGGCCGCAGTACGGCCCGGCAGTCCGGCAGGCCATCCAGCGGGTGGCCCGCAGCCATGTTTACTGTTCCCAGATGGGAGGCGAAGTGGGGCACTTTGAAGAGGCGTATGCCGACTACCACGGGGTGCCCCATGCGGTGGCCGTGGCCAACGGCACCGTCGCTCTGCAGGCCGCGCTGGCCGCCGCCGGCGTCGGCTGCGGCGACGAGGTCATCGTGCCGGCCTACACCTTTGTGGCCACGGCCATGGCCGCGGTGGAGAACAACGCGATCCCGGTGTTTGCGGACAGCGAGCCGCTCAGTCAGGGGCTGGATCCGGAGGACGTGCGCCGCAAGATCACCCCGCGCACCCGGGCCATCATGCCCGTGCATATCAACGGCTATCCCTGCGATATGGAGGCGATCCTGTCCATCGCACGGGACCACGACCTGGTGGTTATTGAGGACTGTGCCCATGCCCACGGCGCCCTCTACAAGGGACGCAGGGTCGGGACCCTTGGACACTTCGGCTGCTTCAGTTTCCAGCAAAAGAAGAACATGTCCCTGGGCGAGGGCGGCATGGTTATCACCAGCGACGCCGCCGCCGCCGAGCGCCTGCATGAGATGCGGGGCTTCGCCTGGACCAACGTCACGCGCAACTGGCGCATGGGCGAATTTTACGGTGCCATCGGCCGGGAGCAGATCAAGGTGCTGGATGAGCAGAACCAGCGCCGCCGGGCCAATGCGGCCACCCTGGTGGAAGCGCTGGGAAAAATTCCCGGCCTCGCGCCCCTGCCGGGTTTGCCCGACACGCAGCCCGTCTACTACAATCTCATTTTGCAGTACGACGAGAACGAAATCGGCGTCCCGCGGGAGGACTTTGTCGAGGCGCTGAACGCCGAGGGGATCCCCGTCAAGATGTTTTACATGCCGATCCAGCGCTGGCCTACTTTTCCGGCGGCGGACTTCTTCGGTCGCGGATGTCCCTTCTCCTGCCCCCGCTACGAGGGCGGGCTCGTGGACTACAACCATGTGCGGACGCCGAAGGCGGATGCCATCTGCGACCGTGTCAATGTGGAAATTCGTGTGCAGCCAACCAGCGGCGAGCTCGAAATGCGGCAGGCAGCCGCGGCAATCCGCAAGCTTTCGGACCATCGGGATGAACTTAAGGGCGCGGCAGCGTCCAGGAGGAAGGGATAACCGTGAACCAGAAACGACGGATGACGATTCTTGCCGTTACGATGCTCGCCGCGCTTCTTACCGG
>PUMZ01000415.1 GCA_003551565.1 Candidatus Brocadiaceae bacterium
CTGATCGAAGCCGGGCGCTTTGACAGGGCCGCGAACCTGCTTCTGAGGGTCAGGTATGAGCCGGCCTACCGGGAAGAAACGGATTTGCGCGAGCAAACGGCTTCGCTGGGATCTGAACTGGAGGCTGGCGAACGTGAAGATCGTCTGGCACGACTGAAGCAGGAGGCCGATCGGGCCTTTGACGGGGCGGAAGCGAAGATGAAAAGCTGGGAATTCGCCGGGGCAAGGGAAATACTGGATGAGATCGGGCGCAGCCGCGCGTATGAGGAATTCGGTGAGGTCAGGGAGAGGCACGGCGACTACGCGGAGCGGCTGGAACGGACGATCGAGGCTGAGAAGCTGTGGAATGCTGCTATGTCGGCCTTTGAAGCGGGCGATTATCCGCTTGCGCTGGAGAACATCGGGCAGTACAGGGAGCTGGACGTTGAGGTGGATCAGCAATTCGATGACGAACTCGCTGCGAGGGAACGGGATATCAGGGCCGAAGTTGCCGCCTCATACCGGAGGGACAGGCAGGAGGAACGCGATCGCTACCTTCTGGTGGCCGGCCAGATGCGAAAACAGTTTGACGCCGGGGATCCTTATGCCGCTTCCGAATTGTACGGGGTGATTGATCAGGCCGATGAGTTGCTTTTCACGAAGAACGAACGGGCGGACATGCGGGCTTTTCGCCACGAGCTGGAGGAAGAGCTACGCAAGGCCGATGAATACCATCAGGAAGTCAGCGAACAAATGGAAGAGGCCCGCCGGCTGGCCGACGAAGGCCGGGGCATGGAAGCATTGAACCGCTACCGCGCGGCGGTCGGCCGTGTGATCGATAACGGCTTGCGTCCTGAAGTCGGACTGGAAGTTCTGGAGTCGTATCTTGACATTCTGGATGATGTTTTGCCGGCCGCGTTGGAAGGAGAGGCGCAGCGCCTGAAGACACAGGCGGAGGAGGAGCTGGAGCGCCTTATCGCCTTAAAACCCTATTATATGGCCGCATTCTGGGTCGAACACGGCAGCTATGATGTTGCGAAAGAATCGCTCGAAGCGGTTGCCGAAGAGGAAAGTCTTGAGGTCGAAAAAAGAGAGTGGGCCGCCGGGCAATTGGAGGGGATCGACGACAGGGTGAGCAGGCTGCAGGACGAGGAATTGCTTGCCGTGCAGGAGGGGGTGGACAGGGCGGATAGACTGAAGGAGGAGGCGCGGGCGTTGAGGGATGATGGCGAGCGGCAGGCGGCCGAAGAACTCGAGAGGGAATCGGAAAAACTGCAACTGCAGTCCGTGATGAAGAGGGCACAGATGGCCCTGGAACGGAAGGCGTATCCCAAAGTGGCGGATATTGTGGCGCAAAACGCCCCGTTGTTGCGGCCACACGCCGGGGAGAGGGACGACGTGCGGAGGATGCTCGACGTTGCCGAAGAATGGGAGAATGCCGTGCGGGCGGGGGCAATGCTCGAAGAAGCGTTGCAACAGCAGCAGGTTGCCGAGAGTGAGGAGGCGATACGACGGTTGCAGGGCGTTGAGCTGGATCCGTCACCCTTTGAAAAATTTATGCCGGAACTTGAAGAAGCTGAACGTATACTTGTCACGCTGGAAGCGCCCGAACAGATGATCGCGCGCCTCCCGGGCAGGGACGCATTGCAGCAACGCATAACACAGTTGCGTCGTGAACGTGCTGTCAAGGAGTCCTACCTGGAGAGTGCCAGGCTCTTTGCAGCCTCTGAGATCGGACGCGCAAGGGATTATGCGAACCGCAGCATCAGGGCGATAGATACCGGTGAAGATGAGTTCGATATCGAGAGGGGCTTCGCCGAGAGGGTGCTTGTTGAACATGGCATCCACGTTGCCGGGGAGCAACTGGAAGCAGGGGAGCCGCGTGCTGCCGCTGAAGCGATTGAAACGGTCATGGATACTTCCGTTTATGAGGTGGACCGGGATGTCCGCAAGAGGGGGAAAGGGCTCCGGAGGCGGATTCAGAAGGCGTATGACCGGCATGTGGCGGAGGAGTTGCTGGCGCGTGGCCGGCGGTATCTATCGGAGGATGAAACCGAACGGGCCGGGGACATGCTTGCCGGGGTGCAGGGGCTGGAAACCTATTCCGAACTCCCGGATGTGCAGGAGGAAGCCACGGCGCTCTCGCGCGCCATCAGACGGCGCTCACAGATTTTGCAATCGAAGGAACAGTTCGCCGGCGATCTGACGACCATCCTTGACGGTGTGGAGGAGAAAGTTGCACGGGCGGATTTCGACTCCGCCGATGCTTTAATGGGGTATGTCGAAGGGGCACAGGATGTCCTCGAAACCCTCGCACTGCAGGAGAGATACAGCGAGGTCCGGGGTGTTTTTGAGCGGGAAAAGGAAGCGGCGGCAAAGGAGGAGCGCCTGGCAGCCGCCGAAGAATTGCTCGGCAATGCCCGGGCCGCGTTCGAGGACGGGGATTACGGGGTGGCCCGGAGGGCGCTTGATGAGGCGGAGGCGACCTCGGGCCTGGAGTTGTCCGCGGAGTTGAAGCAACAGAGCGCCGAGCTTGCTGAACGCATAGGGCGTGCGGAAGAGATGGCGGAAGAGTTGATCGCCGTTCTCGAGAGGGCCGGGAGGTTGCTGGAGGAGGAAGATCTGAAACAGTCCGGCGAGTTGCTGGATCAGGTGGAGCAGACGGAGGGGGCGGATGAGATACCGGGTGTCCGGGAGAGGCTGGCGGGACTGCAGGAAAAACTCGAACGTGAAACCGCTCGCACAGAGGCCGCGTTGATTGCGGAAGAGATCGAGGAGCTTATAGAGGACAGGGAATACCGCAAGGCCGATATGCTGGTTTCCCGGGCGCGTGACAGCCATTATTATGAGCGCTTTGAGGAATTTCGTGACCAGGTGCGCGGTTTCGGGGCGGAGGTCGGACGCGCCGAACAGCAGGCCCGGGAGCTTTACGAGAAGGCGGTCGAGGCCTCGCGCCGGGGTGAGATCGAGGAGTTGAAAACGTTGCTCGATGAGCTCAGGGAAAAATACGAGAACACGCGCTTGTACGCCGAACGCCTGTAACAGTAACACGTCATATGGAGAAGAATCGGTAAGACAACCTCAGGATCTGCAACGGTCGCGGGCAGTGTTTGGGCGTTCCGACGATGTTCCGAAGGGTGGGAATAGGAAAGAGTAAGAAATAAATAAACTTGTAAAGTATCCGGAAGGCTGAGTATCTCTCGTTAAACGAGACAGGAGAACGGAAAAATGAAAAAATGTTCTGGGGAAAAAGGAATTCTTGTGGCGGCTTTGTTGCTGTGTTTTGTCGGTATCGGTATCACCGGTGTCTTTGACGGCAGCCTTCGGGCCGGTGAAGACCGGCCGACGATCGTCGATATGCTCCTGGAAGTGGCGCGTACCGAGGCCCGGGATGAGGTGCTTCAGTATGTTGAAGGGGCAGCGGAAAGACTTGAAGCCGGCGACCCGTACGGCGCGAAGGTGAAAATCATGCGCCTGAAAGCAACCGTCGAACTGACCCACCAGGACTACCGTGTGCTGGACCCCCTGGAACGCAAGGTGGATGAGGCACTGGGCGAAGATCTGGAAGAGGTCGTCGAAGAAGTCGAACAGAAGCTGCGGGAGGAGGAACTCCTGACCGATTACAGGCGCCAGAAACGGATCGAGGAACAGCTGAAAAGGCGCATGGCTGAAGCTCTGGTGGAGGAAGCTTCGACCGAGCTGTACCAGCGCCAGCGTCCCGGGGAAGCCCTGCGGTTGGCCCGGGAGGCATTCGCACTCGACCCGCAGAACGAGGAGGCCGAGCGCCTGATCGTCGATGCAGAAGTGGAGTTGGGTGAAGATCCGGCCCGAAGGGATCCCCGGACCTTGAGCGAGATTGCGCGCGCCCGGGTCGAGTCTCTGAAGCAGGAATACACGGCGGTGAAACGACGTGCCATTGATCATCAGCGCGCGGGCGAGTATGAAGAAGCGAAGGAAGTCTGGAACAACGCACGCACGCTCGCTAACGTGCTCTCGGTCTATACCGATATGGATGAGGAGCTCGAACTCGTAGAAACGCAGCACCGGCGCGTCGCTGAAGAAGTCGAGAGGATGGAAAGGGAACGCGAGGCCAGGCTTGCACGGCTGCGGGAGGAGGAGATCGAGGCGGAGCGCAGGAGGCAGGAGGAAGAACGGAGGGCCAGAGAAGAACTCGAAGCCGAACAGGAGGCGGAAAAACTCAATGCGGCCTGGAGCCATCTGCGGCGCGGACGCTATACGGAGGCGCGCAGGATCGTCGATGAGTTGCTCGCGGTCGACTCCACCAACGAGGGGGCGCTGTTTTTGCAGCAGATTATTACCGACGAGGAACATGACGATCTGATGCGAAGGCTGGTGCGCCGCCGGGAAAGGGAAGATCTCGCCCTGATCCGCCAGTCCTATGATCGCGCGACGGCGCCCGGGGACGAGATCCGTTTCCCCGACAAAGATATCTGGAACAGGATTGCGCAGCGGGCCCCGGTGGGATATCCGACGGAAGAAGTTGAAAGACTGCCGGAAGAAATCGATGTCGAGCGGCAGCTCGATGAGTTCGTGATACTCGAATTCCCCGATGCTGGACGACAGAACCTGGTGGATGTGATCAACGAAATCCACAGGCACGACAATATCGATGTGCAGATCATTCCCAACAGGGGGGCGTTTGAAGACAGAAGGCCTCCCGGGGTGACCGCGGACTTCCGGGCGAGGTTGCGGGTCGCCCTGAACCACCTGGTGAACGAGGGCAGCAGATCGGGGTATCCACTGGCCTGGAGGGTCGAGGGCGAGAACATCCTCATCGATCACCCCGATGCCCTGCGCGACCCGTACGAGCTGCGCATCTACGATATCAGGGACCTGCTCGTCAGCGTAACGGATGCGATCGGAGATGCTCCGACCAGAACGACAACCACCCGTAACGATTGGGATAGAACAACCACGGATCGGGACTGGGACCGGGACTGGGACAGGGATCGTTACGATGACCCCCGTACAACACGCACGGACCGCACGCGGGACAGGGGGCGGGCGACCCAGGAGAGCCCCGGACTGTATGATCGGGCCGAAGAGCTCAGAAGGCTGATACAAAGCGTCATCGAGCCCGGCAGGTGGGGGGAACGCGATGTTGAGGAGGAGGATGTCGATGAGGAGAATGATTGGAACGGTGGCTGGGATACGCAACCCGAGCGCCGGCGGGGAAATAACGACGGGGAAGTCGGGGAGCGGCCTTATATCGATTACCGCCCCGAGAACCCGGGAGATTTCCTGATCATCCAGACAGCGGAAGTGCACGAAAGAATCGAAGCATTGCTGAGCAGGCTCCGGGAAGCCATCCATATCCAGGTCCACGTGGAAACGCGGTTTGTGGAAGTCACCGAAGAGTTCCTCCAGGAGGTCGGGGTGAGATGGGATAACATCGATTTTACGCCCGATTTCCGGCCCGGCGATTCCGGGGCCAGGCTGAGTGCCGATATCGGCACCGGGATTCCCGTCTTCCCCGAAAGGACAGCCGATCCCACCAGGGGGATGCGGTTCGATTTCGGCATCTTCGAGGGGGTCGAGATGGAAGGGTTCCTGAAAGCCGTGCAGATGAGCGACCACTCAAGAGTCGTTCAGACACCGTCGATCACGCTGATGAATACGCAAAGGGGAGAACTCTGGATCCGGACCGAACAGAGCTATATCTACGATTATACGCACCAGGAGATCGGCGATGTTCCGGTCTATGACGCACAGATCGAGATGATCGAGGACGGCATACGGCTCGATATACGCCCCATTGTCAGCTCCTGCCGCAGGTATGTCTACCTGGAGATGAGACCGGAGGTCGATACGGTGCTCGAGTTCGAAGAGGTCATGATTACCGTTCCGGGGCGCGAGCCGGTCTTCGACGAAGAAGGGCGGATCATCGATCGTGTGGATGCGCCCATCGAACTTCCGGTGCAGCATCCGCTGACTTTGATACAGGAATTTCAAAACACCGTGGCCGTCCCGGACAGGGGCTTGCTTGTGGTCGGCGGATTGGGACGGACCACCGAACGTGATCGGGAAACGGGCATTCCGGTGCTGAATAAAATACCCCTGCTGAAACGCGTGTTCGGATCGGAAGGGAAGCGCAGGGAGGATCAGACGCTGATCATCCTCGTGCGCCCGCGCATCATCATCCTTGACGAAGAAGAGCAGTATGCTTTTTAAGTAAGGGTCGGCCCGTGCCGCTTCCGTTGATTGCCGGGTCAATATCAGTAAACCGTTTCAAGGGAGGAGAATCGCCATGAAAGAAAAACTGTTATACGTCGGAGCAGGTTTCGTCGTCTGTTTGATGCTCGCCGTGACCGTCGGCAGGTGGTCGCTCTTTCAGCCGGCACATGCCCAGACTCCGGGTGCAAGCGCCGGGGCAACCACGGTGGCGCTGGGGGAAGTGACCAGGAACGTTTTGCCCGTCGTCATTGTCGATTCCGTCGACAACGCCCTGCTGATCTATGAGGTCGACATGAGCAGGTCGGAGTGGAGGCTGGAGCTGAAAAATGCCCGCACCTACCGCTACGACAAACAGCTCAGGGAATTCAGGACTACACCGTCCGTCGGCGCTGTGCGGGAACGGCTGCAGTGAGGAAACCGTAAAATCCCGACAAGACGTATCCCTTTGCCCGGGCCTCTGGGGTGTGTTGCTAAGTGGTTCTGTTAGCGCTGTATCGGGCTACCGTCATCGTCTTTAATGTCGCGCGTTAGCCAGCCGGCTTGCGTCCAACTGCCGGTTTTTGCAGTCGGCCCTATCGGAAATGCCCGGTGCAACTGCGTCAACCTATCCCCGCCGAGCCCTGTGCCGGTGGGGAAACCACTGTTTTATTTACATCTACGGCCTCTTGGCGCAGTTCCGACGAAAAACAATGACATATGCGGACCCTCAAGTTCCAAAATTCAAAACAAAAACCTCCGCACTCCGCGTATACAAATACTGTGGCGTTTGCTTTCTGCCCCAGCTACGGCACTGGAGACTGGCGAGAATAGCATGCTCGCAGCTTGAACAACATTTCACGCACACTGTCAATGTGTTGTTGGTGCAGAATTACTGAGTTCCTACAGCCTTCAAAACCACGGCGACTGGTCATGAGAGCCGATCGAACCCCCTCCTTTTTGATTCTTCTGGTTGTTGCTGGCCTTGCGGGCCGTGCCGTCTGTGGCGATGAAGTGCGGCTCGGACCGGAGGGCGAGCACCTGCGGCCGGTTCGCTACGCGGCGATGGAAATCAGCGGACGAGTTCCCGAGAGATTGCCGGAAATCTATACGCTCCGGCCGGACGTGCATACTCTGGAGGATCTGCTGCGGCGCTTGAATGCCGCTGCGGAGGATCGCGACGTGGAAGGGCTTGTCGTTCGTCTGGGCCGCTTTGGCGGGGGCTGGGCCAAAGCGCACGAGATACGCAGCGCCTTTCGCAGGGTTTCCGGGAAAGGCAAAGAAGTCGTTGTTTATCTTGAAGAAGGCGGCAACCTGCCATATTACATCGCAACGGCCGCCGATCGCCTCATCATGCCCCCGACCGGGAGTTTTATGTTTTTGGGGCTCAGGGGCGAGGTGATCTTTCTTCGGGGGCTTTTTGACAAGGTCGGCATCACTCCCGATTTCCTCCAGGTGGGCGCGTACAAAGGGGCGTCCGATCCCTTCACGGATGAAGCCGCCTCGGACGAGTTCGCGGAGGCGATCAATGACCTTTTCGATTCGCTGTTCGCAACGTTTGTCCGGGATATCGCCGATGCCAGGGGGCTCGAGGCTGCGGCGGTGGTGGAGCTTATCGATGCCGGCCCCTCGACTCCGGCGGAAGCCGCGGAAGCGGGGCTCATCGATGGCGTGAAGTTCTATGACGAGTTGCTGGAGGACCTCCGGCGGAGTGAAGAAGCCCCCTTTGAACTGGTCCGGGACTACGGCAAGGAAGAGGTCACCGCTCTGCCCCTGGGGGAGGGTACGCAGCGGCTGCTGAAAAGGCTTTTGGGGATGAGGGTGGACCTGCCGGAGGCCCCGGATCCGGAAGGGAATGTCATCGCCGTGCTTTACGCGGTCGGTCCCGTTGTCATGGAACGTCCCGAGACGGCCATGCTGGAGGATTCCGTCATCGATGCCCGGCTGATGGTGGAGATCCTGGGAGAACTCCGGGACAATCCGAATGTCAGGGCCGTCGTCATGCGGGTGGAGAGTCCCGGCGGCGATGCGCAGGCGAGCGATATGGTATGGCGTGCGATGCGCCGCACAGACCGCGTCAAACCGGTCATCACCTCGATATCCGATGTGGCCGGTTCGGGCGGGTATTATGTTGCGTGCGGCGGACGCTATATTTTTGCAAGCGAAGGCTCACTGACCGGTTCGATCGGGGTCATGGGCGGCAAGTTCGTTGTGAAAGATCTGTTCGAGAAACTGGGTCTCCATGTGGAAGTGTACCAAAGGGGCCGCCATGCCGGGCTCTTCTCCCCGGTCGAAACTTTCTCCGAGGACCAGAAGAGAAGGTTTCGCCGGCTTCTGGATGCTACTTATGAGACATTTCTCGGCCGTGTGCAGGATTCCAGGGGGATGACCGGTGAGGAGCTGGAAGGTGCGGCCGAAGGCAGACCTTTGACCGGCGCCCGGGCCCTGGAGCTTAATCTGATCGACGAGATCGGCGGCCTGCAGGATGCGATCGGGCACGCCCGGAAAGCGGCCGGAATCGACCCGCAGGACGAGGTCGAACTGCTGCTGCTGCCGAAATCACAGAGCCTGCTTGATGCCATCTTCCTTGGCAGGGACATCGGGGTTGATTATCCGCCGGGGCTGCTCCGGGCGCAGGTGGAACGGCTGCTGCCCGACCCGGCCGCGGAGGGCCTCCAGTACCTGAATGCGGTTGCGAACCTGCGCGACTACCGGCCCGCAGCGCTCATGCCCGCCCTTATAAGGGTCCGATGAATTCTCGCCCGGCCGGGCGCAACACGTCCGCGCCGATTCCAATCGTGCCATTTCGACCGTTGCAGGGCCCGGTTCGTCCCCGGGACTCCGGCGTTTTCGAAAGGTCCGCATGAGAGCGCAGTTACGGATCGGAGCGCTGAGCGTCCAAACGCTTTTTCACCGACTGTGCGTGTGCGGGCAACCCTTCCGACCGCGCCATCAACTGCACGGCGTCCGCATCGTTTTCCAGGGCCTTCCGTGTGTAGCGGATAACGCTGGTGTTTTTGAGGAAATGGTTTGCGGTCAACCCGCCGGCGAAACGCGCCGTCGCGCCGGTGGGCAGCGTATGGGAGGGGCCGGCGATGTAGTCCCCGACGGCGACAGGGGTGTGCCGTCCGAGAAATATGGCGCCTGCATGGCGGATTTTCCCGGCCGTCTTCCCGGCTTCTTCGCTCATAACCACCAGGTGTTCGGCGGCCATGCGGTTGCAGACCTCGATGCATTGATGCATTGCCGGACACAGGATCATGCACCCGTAGCGGTGCAGGCGGGCTTTTATCTCCTCCCGGTGCGCCATGGCGTTGACCTGCGTTTCGAGGTCCCTGACGGTGTCGGACACCAGTTGAGGGCAGTCGGTAACAAGCACGGCGCTCCCGTCGGTATGCTCGGCCTGGGCGAGAAGCTCGGCGGCGATCCAATCCGGCCGCGCCGTGGCATCGGCGAGCACGACGACCTCGCTCGGCCCGGCGATCATATCGATGCCGACCTTTCCGTACACGGCCTTTTTGGCGGTGGCGATGTAGATGTTTCCGGGGCCGGCTATGAAATCAACCGGCCCGATCGTTGCGGTCCCGAACGCTAGCGCCGCTACAGCCTGGGCGCCGGATACGCGGTATATCTCATCGACTCCGGCGATAGCGGCCGCGGCCAGGCGGTCCGGGGAGACACGGGCGTCCTTGCCCGGCGGCGTGATCATCACGATCCGTTCCACGCCCGCCGCAACGGCCGGAATCACGTTCATCAGAACGCTCGATGCCAGGGAGGCCGTCCCGCCGGGCACGCAGATGCCCGCGGCATCAACCGGCCGGTAACGCAGCGCCGTTCTGCGCCCTCCTTCGTCGAGAGGAGGCGGATCGGAAAGCAGTATGGACTGCTGAAATCGCCTGATCCGACCCGCTGAAATCTCGAGCGCTTCCATAAATTCGGGCGGGTGTGATGACAGGGCCTCCTGCACCTCCTCCTCGCTGACCCTGATCTTTTCCGGTGCGATCTTCACCCCGTCGAATTGCTGCGTATATTCCAACAGCGCCGCATCGCCCCGTTCGGCCACATCCCGGACGATACGGCCGACTTTCGTGTTGACTTCGTCGCCGGCGTCGAAAGACAACCCCTGTGCGGACGCCTTCCGTCGTTCAAAATCCGCGAGTGCGGCGTCGATGTCGGTTTCCGAGGTCTTATAACATGGGAGTTTCATCTTTGCAGCGCTCCGTTGGCTTGTATGTGCAACGCAGCCTTACCAGGGCCCGTTGCTCTTGCATTCAACGCGTGGCTCTTTTTGTGGTGTTGCTCCGGTGCAGGACTCCTGCCTCCCGCCGGCGGGTGGTGCGGAGACGAGCTGCAATGACCAATGACAGTGAAGGACACGCAATGCACGAGAAAACGGAAAAAGGGAAAACCTCATCCCGGAGAGGAGGTTGTGCAACACGCAAGGGCCGCAGCCGCCCGGATTGGCGTCTGCCGGAAGGGCGCCGTTACCGTGCATCGTTGTTTTCGTTGCCGTTGTCACGTCCGGGCGTTTCGTCTGGCTCATCGCCCTCCGCGCCGGTGTCATCGTCCACATCCATATCCTCCATCCCCTTCTTAAACTGCCTCAGGCTCTGCCCCATCGACCGCATGACCGATGGCAATCTTTTCCCGAAGATCAACAGCGCGATGATCAGAATGATAATCCACTCCGTATGACCGGGCAAACCAATAAAGGCCGGCATGTTCTCGTCCTCCTCCGTGCAGGTAATGGTGGACCTACCCCGATAGTAAATATCAATGATCCCCGTTCGTTTCCACCGGGCCGGTTCCGGTGGGACGACAATTCATAGTTAAGAAGCCAGTTGCCCATGAAAAGTCCTTCATCCGTTGCCCTTGCGCCGGGATTGGTTCTCGATCCGGCCGACGGCGTTTCCCCGGCGCGAGGACGGCGGAGAAAGGACGGGTTCTGCGTCGTCACGTAGCTGATAACGTTTTTCCCCACCGGAACCGGCACGGTGGAAGAATCTCCAGAAATAACGTGGCGCACTGAGAACTTACCTCTGATATGTTACGGCATCCAAAATCCAAATGCAAGCCCGTATCCTCCGTGGCTTGACGCGGAAGCCAATAACAGGTAACCTATAATGGAGCTTTTCGTATGCCGGGATGGCGGAAACCTGCGTATACCACGCCGTTCAGGGATCAACAGCCGTTGCGCCGTCCGGACGTTTGCCGTCACTTAACCACTTAATCATTGTTCAAAATGACAACAGATGAGATCAGACGCAGGTTCCTTGAGTTTTTTCAATCGAAGGGCCATACACTCGTGCCGCCCGACACCCTTGTTCCCGGCGGCGACAGTTCTCTGCTCTTTACCGGCGCCGGTATGAACCAGTTCAAGGACGAGTTTTACGGGCGCGGCGGGCGCTCGCTGAAGCGTGCGGCAACATGCCAGAAGTGCATTCGCACCGGCGATATTGAACGCGTGGGCCATACGGCTTCGCACCACACGTTTTTCGAGATGCTGGGCAATTTTTCTTTCGGGGATTATTTCAAACACGAAGCCATCCTCTGGGCGTGGCAGTTTATGCGGGAGCAGATGGAGGTCCCGGCCGAAAATATGGTGGTAAGTATCTACGAGGACGATGAAGACGCCGCCGGAATATGGGGGGATAGCATCGGAATCGCCGGTGAGAAAATCTATCGCTACGGGGAGGGAGAAAATTTCTGGCCGGCCAATGTCCGTTCGGAGGGGCCCGACGGTCCGTGCGGGCCGTGCACGGAGATATTTTACGACAGGGGCCCCGGGGCCGGATGCGGAAGCTCCGCTTGCGAGCCTTCGTGCGAATGCGAGAGGTTCGTGGAGGTGTGGAACCTCGTATTTCAGGAATACGACCGCCGGGAAGGGGGAGAGCTGGAACCATTGCCGATGAAAAATATCGATACGGGCATGGGTCTCGAACGCATGGCGCGCGTCATGCAAAACGTGCCGACAAACTTCGACATCGATGCATTCGCTCCGCTGATCGATCGCATTGCGGAGATAACCGGGCAGCTCTACCGGCATAATACCGCCCCGGCGCCCATGATAAGGCGTATAGCCGACCATGCAAGGGCCGTGTTTTTCTGCATAGCCGACGGGGTGATACCCAGCAACGAAGAGCGGGGATACGTGGTCAGGAGGCTGCTCAGGCGTGCGGTGCGCGATGGAGTGCAGCTCGGCACCGAAGGGGAGTTTCTCACCGAATTGATCGAGCCGGTCGTGGCGGCATTCGGTGATAACTATCCCGAACTGAAGGAGAGCCGCGAGCATATACGCACGGTGGTGGGACAGGAGGAGAAGGCGTTCCAGCGCACGGTGCGCCGGGGCTCCGCAGTGCTTTCCGAGCATATTGCCAACCTCAAACGCCAGAAAAGCACGCTCCTGAGGGGAAAGGAAGTGTTCGACCTGTACCAGACCTACGGGTTTCCGGTCGAGATGACCGAGTCGATTCTGCACGAGCACAACATGTCCGCCGACGTGCAGGGGTTTCTGGGCGAGCTGGAAAGGCATCAAAAGCGCTCAAAAGCATCTTCGGTCTTTGATGAAGACGTCTTCGCACGGGGGCCGCTCTCGCAGTTGCAACAGCACCATCAACCCACCGAGTTCACGGGCTACCGCACGCTTGAAAGCGAAGGGGAGGTGGTAGGTATTATCGCGGGGAGCGAGCTTCAGGATAGCGCCGAAGAGGGGAGCAAGGTGCAGCTCGTGCTCGACCGCACGCCCGCCTACGGGGAATCGGGCGGGCAGAAAGGTGACAGCGGGGTGATCGAATCGCTGGAGGGCGACCGCTGGAGGTTTATCTTCGATGCGGTGCAACGGGAAAAAGGCTTTTTCCTCCATAACGGACGGGTGGAGGAAGGCCGGGTCCGGACGGGGAAGAGGGCCGTCTGCCGCGTGGATAAGCAGCGTCGCCGGGCTACGGCCCGGGCACACAGCGCCACCCATCTGCTCCATTATGCGCTCAGAAAGGTGCTGGGTGAACATGCCGGCCAGAGCGGTTCGTCCGTCGGCCCGGACAGGTTGCGGTTTGATTTTTCCAATCCCGCCGACCTCTCCGCGGGGCAACTGAGGGCTGTTGAAGATATAGTGAACGACAGGGTCCTGGCCGATCTCCCGGTTTCCGCCACCCGCATGAGCCGCAGCGAGGCGCAGGAAATCGGCGCTATGGCCCTGTTCGGCGAGAAATACGACGATGTGGTAAGGGTGATATCGATCGGGGATCTGAGCATGGAGCTCTGCGGCGGGACGCATTGCGAGAGGAGCGGAGAGATCGGGCTTTTTAAGATCATAAGCGAAACAAGCGTTGCCGGCGGAATCCGGCGTATCGAGGCTCTGACCGGCCTGGAATCCTTAAGTCGCCTGCGCGAGAGGGAAGACCTTATTGACCGCCTCTGCGATGAGCTTGGAACGCAGCAGGAGAACCTTCCCTCACGGGTCGAAGAACTGCAGAAGCATATCCGCAACACGGAAAAAGAACTGGAAAAGGCACGGGAAGACGCCGTTCGCCGGATGGCCTCCGGGGGCGGACTGATGGAGGAGGCCGAGGAGGTGGAAGGTATCCGTGCCGTGTTCAAAGAGCTCGAAGGGGGACACAAAGCACTGCGCAGCGCCGCCGATGTGCTGAGGAAGAACAACACCATGCTGGTCTGCCTGCTTGCAGCCAGGCAGGAGGACGGCAAAGTGGCGCTGGTGGCCGCCGCAAGCGAGGATCTCGTGGAGCGCGGGCTCAGCGCAAGCGAGATCGCCGTGGCCGCGGCCCGGGTGCTCGGTGGCGGAGGCGGCGGCAGGGACGATCTTGCACAGGCCGGCGGAGCGGATCCGTCGCAACTTCCCGGGGCGTTTGAGGCCGCAAGGGAATGCATCCGGCAGTCGCTCCGTCCGAACACCTGAGCGCCGCCCGGGAGCGGCGCTCAGATGTTCGGCTGCCCCGCTTATTTTACGCGCTCCCGGAGCCTGTTGCACAATCATCACCGGTTATAAGTCCTCGGTGAAGCACGTCATTTCAGGCGATTCTTTTACCGGGCCTGTCCCGGTGGGGGAAGGACTTTCCCGGGACAGTTGGCCTATAAGGTGTGAATTGTCGTCCCACCGGAACAGGACCGGTGGAAACGAACGAGGTTCTCTGATTATAATATCGTGGATTTTGCAAAATATAGACTAAAACGATATGGAACAAGACATACCGACAATTTCCGCATGGCAATGTATCAGGCGTTTTGCCTGCAGGTACCTGCGCCCTTTCACGGGCAGTTTCACCGTGGTGCAATTGATGCACCTCGCCGGCGGGCTGTTGCTTTTGCTGCCGCCGCTGCTCATACGCAGTGTGATCGACGATGCGATCGATGGCGATAATGTCCGGCTTCTGGTTCTTCAGGTCTCCCTCATTGCAGGGATATTTGCCCTCTGGGCGCTCATTTCGTCGATCAAGGAATACTGGGGCCACTCCATCGCCCAGCGGCTCACCGTCCGGGTTCGCAATGACCTTTACGGCCATTTTCAGAAGCTGTCGATGTCGTTCCACGATAACAAAAAGACCGGTGAGTTGCTGGCCAGGATTATCGACGATATCAATGTCGTCCAGGAAGTGATTCACCATGGTCCGGAGACCATTATTATCGGGTTGGCGATGATCGGCGGAACCGCCGGGCTGATGTTGTATCTGGACTGGCGCCTTGCTCTGGTGGGGATGGCGGTGATGCCGGTGCTGGCCATTTTTTCACGGAAGATCGTCAAAAGGATGTGGCGTGAGTTCCGGAACGAACGGAAACAGCTCGCCTCGCTCTCGGAGGAGGTGGAAGAGAACCTGACAGGGATACATATCATCAAAGCTTTCGTGAGGGAGGGCGAGGAGAGCGCCAGTACGGCGCTTGCGAACGAGAAACACCGTCGCAGCCGGATGAGGATAATAAAGTATGTCTCCCTGCTTTTCCCCGGTGCAATGTTGATCAACGGCGCCGGAATGGCCGCCGTGCTGCTGGTTGGCGGATGGCGGACGATTCAGGGCGATATGACGGTCGGTACGCTGACCGCATTCGTTTTCCTGCTCCGGGGCTTTCTGGAGCCGCTCATGCGCGTGATGATGTTCGCAGAACAGGGTGGACGGTTCGTTGCGGGCGTCGGGCGGTTCTTCGAATACATGGATATCGAACCGGAGATCCAGGACAGACCGGGCGCCCTGGAGCTGGAGACCGTCGAGGGTGAAGTCCGTTTCGAGGATGTCCATTTCCGCTATGACGAGGAGATAATACTGGCCGGGATCAATTTCACGGCGCCCCCGGGCGCCATGATCGCGCTGGTCGGTCCGAGCGGTTCGGGAAAGACGACCATCACCCGGCTCATCCCGAGGTTCTATGAACCATACATGGGCAACGTTTTGATCGACGGGACGGATGTCAGGGATATAACACAGCATTCGTTGCGAAAATATATCGGGATGGTGATGCAGGATGATTTCCTCTTCAGCGGGTCGATCGCCGAGAACATATCCTATGGCCGTCCTGACGCCTCCGGCGAGGCGGTTATGGAAGCCGCCCGCATGGCGAATGCCGACCAATTCGTCGAGAATATGCCCGGGGGCTATGAAACACAGATCGGAAAGCGAGGAGTGAAGCTCTCCGAGGGCCAGCGGCAACGCATATCGATCGCCCGGGCGCTGCTGAAAAAACCGCGGATACTCCTGCTCGACGAGGCGACGTCGTCGGTGGATTCCGAGACCGAGGCGCTGATCAAACAGGCGGTCGAACGCCTGCGCGCCGGCCGTACGACTTTCGTGATCGCCCACAGGCTCTCAACGATCCTCGAAGCGGACGAGATACTTTTTGTGGACAGCGGACGTATTACCGAACGCGGCACGCATTCCGAACTGATGGCGTTGGATGGGCAATACGCCCGTTTCTACAGAATCCAGTTCAGCGAGATGCATGCAATTTAGGGGCCTGGCCGAAAAGGCCTGAAAGGCCGCTTCAAGCTAAAAATGTTTCGCCCGTTTCGCGGGCTCAAGAAAAAGACGACTGAATGCCATTGCCCATCGCAATCTTTAACCGTTGCTGAAAAGGAGCTGTCCGATATGGAGACGCTCAGCGTTGAAGCCCCGTCCAGAACCTATGATATTTTGATCGGCCGGGATATTATCGAGCGGCTGGGCGCCGAACTTGCAGCTCGCCGTCTTGTTGACCGGCGCCGTCCGGTTGCCGTATTGACCAGCCCGCGCATCGGGAGCCATTATTTTGATGGTGTGCGATTGAGCCTCGAGAAACAGGGCGTTGCGGCGGTCAGGCGCTGGGATATCCCCGACGGGGAGGAGCATAAAAACCTCCGGGAGTACGGGAACGCTTTGGACTGGCTTGCACGGACGGTACGTGAGCCGGGAACGACGCCGCTTGTCATCACCCTGGGCGGGGGGGTCGTCGGCGATCTCGGTGGGTTTGTCGCCCACACTTACAAAAGGGGCGTGCCGTTCGTCCAGGTCACCACCACGTTGCTTGGCATGGTGGATTGCAGCGTGGGCGGGAAGACGGCGGTGAATCTGCCGACGGGCAAGAATCTCGTCGGCGCCTTTCATCAGCCGTCGCTGGTGATGGCGGATCTGGATTGCCTCAACACCCTGGCCGAAGCCGAGATCAGATCCGGCATGGCGGAGGTGATCAAATACGGCATAGCCCTGGACGCCGGGCTTCTTGAAATTCTCGAACGGGACATGGACGCCCTGATGCAGCTGGACGCGGAGCGGCTCGTTCCCGTGGTGAAAAGGTGTTGCGAGATCAAAGCCGCGATCGTACAACGCGACGAATACGATCGGGAGGGGGTGCGCGTATCGCTGAATTTCGGCCATACGCTGGGCCATGCCATCGAGAACGTGTGCGGGTACGCACGGACGCACGGAGAGTGCGTAGCAGCAGGAATGGTCGCCGCGGCGCGCCTGTCGGTTCGCCTCGGGCTGTGCGATCCGCAAGTGGCCGGGAGACTGGAGTCTTTGCTCCTTGCAGCCGGTCTGCCGGTTGACTGCAGAGGACTCGGCCTGGATCCCGACCAGGTGATGGACGTTATGAAACAGGACAAAAAATGGGTGCATGGCACCAACAGGTTCGTGCTGTTGACCGGAGCCGGGTCCTGGAAGGATGTGGAAGGAGTCGGTATGGAACGGGTCAGAGAGGTTGTCGGTGAAGTGTTAGGGGCTTAAACGCCGGCACGCGCCAATGACTTGCCAGGGGACTGGCCGAAAAGGTTGCAACAGGTTTGTAGTGGGCCCCTTCGGGGGCTCAGGAGTCCGGAAAATGCCACGTTAAAGGCCTGCCGGCCGGCCGGCTTGAAAGCGTCCACTACGAGCAGGGTTTTCGGCCGCGCTTCCAGTGTGCATAAACAGCTTGTTCGTCAATTTATGATGTTTGAGGTTCTGGAAATTCGGAATGCAAAGCGCCGGATAGCAAAGACATCATAAATCCAAAATCAACAATTCGAAATTCCGCCATCCCGGCATGTCCGGGGTAGGAGAGCAAAGAATGGGAAAACTCAGGGTTGGCGTTATCGGACTCGGCATGGGAGCCGGGCACATCAAGGGGTTCGGGAAGCATCCGGATGCCGAAGTGGTTGCTATCGGCGAGACCGACGTGGAGAGGCTTGGCAGGGTCGGGGAGACGTTCGGCATCTCCGAGCGTTTCAACAGTGGAAAGGAACTGATCGCGTCGGCCGCCGATCTGGGACTCGACATCATAAGCGTTGCCACGCCGAACAATTTGCATAAGGACCTCACGATCGGGGCGCTCCGGGCTGGTTGCCATGTTTTATGCGAAAAGCCCATGGCCATGAACGCTTCGGAAGCCAGGGAGATGGAGGCCGTGGCGGAGCAGACGGGCCGCAGGCTCATGATCAATTTCTCCTTCCGGTTCAATGAGGTCGCCGACGCCTTGAAACGGCAGGTCGAGGCGGGCCGGTTGGGAGATATTTACTTTGCACGCAGCATCTGGCTGAGGCGCCGTGGTCTGCCGGGATTCGGCGGATGGTTCGGCCGCAAGGAATTGAGTGGCGGGGGACCGCTCATCGACCTGGGAGTTCACAGGATCGATCTTGCCCTGTGGCTGATGGGCTATCCCGAGCCCACCTGGGTTCTGGGAAGCACCTACGACCATATCGCCGGCAAAATCGCCGCTGAAGAGGGAAAAGACTTCGATGTAGAGGACATCGCGATGGCAATGATCCGGTTCGACAACGGCGCCACTCTTGAGGCGGAGGCGTCCTGGGCGGCGAATATCAAGGAAAATGAACTGATGAAAACACGGCTTATGGGAACGGACGGGGGGTTGCTTTATCACAACGAGGATGAAGGATACAGGTTCAGCGCCGAATTGTTTTACGAGTCGGAAGGCTACCATTACGACAGTCAATTGCATCCGACCGGCCGGCAGGTCCCCTCGGCCATGGAGCATCTGGTGGATTGCATATTGACGGATACTCCCCATACCGCCGGCGCTCATGAGGGTGTGATCGTAATGGAGCTGCTGGACGCGATCTATGAGAGTGCGGAAAAGGGCGAGCCGGTCAGGATTCAATGAGGTTTCCGGGAGTGGTCGTTGGCCGCAGGGTGTCTTTGGGGCCGGAAACTACGGTTGCCGGCCGCTCCGGCCGGAGGTCTCTTCCAGCTCGGGCAGGACGTTCAGAAGCTGCTTTGCGCCTTCGGCGTGGCGCTCTTCGTCGATGAGCTGATGGAGGTAACAGATGCTGAGCAGCAGCGGCCCCCGGAGCAGCAAATCCACAATTTTCCTCCTGACGCGCGGTGCGAGGTGTTTTTCCCGGGCGCCGGCCAGAACACGGCAGCGTTCCCGGTGATCTGCGGCCGCGTGGAATGTTCCTTCCAGCCGTCTTAAGATCCGCCGTTCTCTCCATTCCCACAGAGCGGTTGTGGCGGGTGGGAGCGCACTCAGC
>PUMZ01000055.1 GCA_003551565.1 Candidatus Brocadiaceae bacterium
AACGGCCGCAGTCAGTGGTCACCATCAACGCTGATGCACACCAGACCACCGCCGAGGAACTGCTCAATGGACCCGATGAGCAGCTGACCACTCAACCCCCAACCGTGGAGGTGCCCAGCGTAGGCTTACCCCCCTCTGCCAGGTTAGTTGGAACCTCAGCTGTTAGAGTCTTAAACCAGAGCTGGGGGCAGTCGTTACCGTAATCAGGAAAAATCGCCTCAACCGTCGAATAAAGGTTGACACATTCCGACGCGCTTAGACATAAGAGACCGTAGCAGGCATTTTGCGGCGCTTTTGGATCATTAAAAAGAAAGAGCAAAAATACATTTCAAATATTCCGTTACGGTGGTCGTTTAAATTCCGGCTATGATGGAGCCCTAATATTCTGGAGAGACAATGAGCAAAAGTGAAATCTCTAGAGGTGAAGGTTCTTGTGAAAACGTGTTGTGGACGGGTGGGTGGGACTCGACATATAGGCTTCTAGAACGGACGTTTATAGAAGGTAGGGATACCCAGCCGTGGTACCTAATAGATGCCAAGAGGAAATCAGTCCACTACGAGATCCGGGCAATGTCTGGTATCATGAAAGAACTACGGGCGCGCGTAAGGACGCAAGAACAAATAAGTCCGATTCGTTTTGTTTTGCTAGATGATATAAAAGTGAACAAAGATATTCAAAGCGCTTTTGCGGATCTGCGTAAAAAAGTATATATAGGGGAGCAATATGAGTGGATCGCGCATTTTGCTGAACACTTCAAAATAAAGGATATTGAGGTTGGGATGCCTCTTCATATTCCGACACCTGCGTTATACAAGGCCATCTTCAAGAAAAATAAAGCAGGATATGTAACGCCGGAGCTAGTGGATGATGAGAAGGTAAAAAAATATTCGGATTTTATCGGTTTCCGATAATTGAAAAAACTAAAGCCTCATTTCTTGAGGTAGCGGAAGCAAATGGATTTGACGATATTCTAAAAAAAACGTGGTTTTGTCATAATCCGGTCCTTGGTCGGCCTTGCGGCGTGTGTAATCCGTGCAAGCAAGCAAGGGAACAAGGTCGAGAGCTTAAATACAGTCGTTTTAAATTAGGAGTTTCAGCTAAAAGGAAGATTGGCCCTATTATTCGCTCATGGTACCAGAATTAGGACAGTAAGAAAATGAAAAAAGAAAATCTTCTCGGCCAGGTGCAAATCCGTGGGTCATGCAATGGGCCGATTTGTAGAGTCATGATGAATTTGTCATTCGATGACGAGGCAGTAAACATTTTTTTTAATGAGGCAGCTAAATGGGAAGGCAACTTTGGGGCATTTAAACGTAGCGAAGATGGTAATTATGCGGTAGTACTTACCGATCCGGCCGGCAGTGTTCCTGTTTATTACAGATGGGCTGAGGGCAAATGGGCGGTTGCATGGAAATCCGCGGAACTCGCTTCGACGGAAAACGATTTTTTTTCGGTCGATCCGGTCTCAGCAGGCGATTTCATTCTGAACGAAACGGTATGCTATCCGATGAGCCTCTTTAGAGGCGTGACTGCTGCTGCTCCTGGATCTGTGACAATTTTAACACCCACGGGTGCGAGTATCAAAAAATACTATGAGCCAAGGGAAGAAAGCGGCGATGGCATTAATTATTTAGCTGAGGAGCTACGAGAATCGCTAATTTCGGCGATTCAAGACAATGTAGCCGGAAACAAAAAGGTCGACGTTCTTTTTTCTGGCGGCGAAGATGCCCGGGCAGTTGTTTCTCTTTTGGCTAGGGATCATGATATTCGATTATGGTGTTTCTCGGATTCTGAGAATCGAGAAACGAAGCTAGCACGGCGCGCCGCAGTAGCGCTGGGATACAAAATAGATGTAATGATCAGGCCTGAGGGGTTTTACAAGAAGGAGGTTGAGGAACGAGTCAGGGCAGTTGGTGGCGGTTTCGACGTAAGGCACACGCACGTATTTGGAGAGCTAGCAGATGCGGTTCGTGAGGCGGATGTGCTACTCGGTGGAAACGGAGCAGATGCGCTACTGAAGACTACCCGTATGGCCAATGTGAGCCGTAGGTTCGGAGGTGTTGGTCCGGAACGTATAGCTGGGTCGTTTGAAGGGCCGGTAGGGGTTGCCGGACGGGAGCGGTATGCTCTCCTTAGAAGGGACGTGGGCGAGGAAGTAGAGAGGCGAAGATCCGAGCACCATGAACGGCTTCGTAGAATCCGGCCGAAAACAGCGGGAACCTGGCACACCCTCTGGCCACTCGGGACACAGAGGAATACGTACGCGCATTACTTAGCGTGCCTTTTGGTTGGGCCAAAAGTTGTTGAGCCTTTTATGGACAGTCGTGTTTTTAAGGTAGCGGCGCGTGTACCAGAGCAGTACCGTGTAGATCGTAAAATTGTTCACGCCGCGCTGGCCCGGGAAATGGGGGCGGCAGGTTGGGTGCCTACAAGTTCTGGAAGAATTCCACGTGTAAGGGGATGGTCGGGGCGTTTAATAGAGCTCGGTATATATGGGGGGTGGACAGTTGCTCGACATGTGAAACGCCGTAAGGCGAAGGTAATGGGACAGCGTGTGTACCTTGAAAATCCGTGGAGTCCGGAGCACTACGCGTTTAAGGCGGATCCAGACGAGATCCTAGGGAAGCAACGAGCCGACAGGATGCGAGAGTTCATGATGGATGCGGTTCTCCAACCAACCGGGCGGACCTATGAGGAGACAGCCGAGAAGATGTCGCTTGAGGAGCGCTTCCGAGCGATACAGGTTGGGGTTTTTCTATGAGCGGATTGGGGGCTGTAGTGCTTATTTGTGCTTCCACCAGGGAGTTAAGGGGAAAACCCATCGATGAGGCCAGTTGGCGCGGTACTGGTACTCGAACTTCTTGAACCGAGTGTTGACATGGGGGCCGTGGTCAAGACATGTATTAAAGTGCCTGCGCACGATGTAGTTGAAGACGGGCATGTCGGTGGATGTGGGGCAGTGCCGGGAATGCTGGCTGTGGTATCCGGTGAGTGCTTCAAGGAAGCGAACTACGGTCTCATAGTCCCCGCCGCAGATGCCGGCGTTTAGGAGGCGAAGGCGCCGATGAGTGTCGAGAAAGTTTTGGAGATCGGGGTCGGTGACGTAGTAGCGCTTCTCCTGAATGTATGGGGCGGTGAGACGGCGATTGTACTCGTCGCCGCAATAGAGCGTACCGGGCCGAAGTTCTTGGAAGGGGTCTCGGAGCATTTCGACATCGGTGCTGTCGACCATGAATACGTAGGGGTGGTAGTGGTCGTTTAGGTAGTCGAGGTAGCAGAACCAGCGGTAGACCGAGGGTTGATAGGCTGGATCTGGGGAGATACGAAAGAATGCGGCAATGTCCTGAACCCGGCGGATGTGCTCTTCGGAGAAGCAGTTGTGGAAGAAAAGAATGTGGTTCCCCCGGGCGTGAACGCTGTGGGCCAGAGGTTCTAGGGAGGAGAGGTCGGCCGTCCAAGAGCGTCGGCGTTGTGGGTCCGGGACATGGTTGAAATAAGCCGAGAGAACCAGATTCTGATCCGATGCATCCATGTTGTTTGAGGATCCTTGTAAGGTGGGGAGGGTGTCTTAAACGCGCCGGGTGGCTATGAGGGTACGCAGGGGCGCGGCCGCGGTGGCCGCTGCGCAGGCGAAGACGTAAGCCCAAGTCCGCCAGAAGCCGGGGCGGTAGTAGGCAGCGCGTATTGCGGCACCGAGGGCGCGGTGCGGTGCGCCGCTCCAAAGTTGGTTGTAGGCCATGTTGAAGTGCAGGGTGCCGATGCGACGGCGTACTGCTTTGGCTGAGAGTCGGGAGCCGTCTGGACCGGTTGTGCCGAAATGGGAGATTGCGCTCCGCACGGCGATGAGTTCGTAATTGACGGGCGCCCATTGGGCTGTAGCGCTGTCGGGGCGTTTGCGGTAAAGCGCATAAGGCGCATCAATGGTGATGATCGGGGTCATATGGGAGGCGCGCAGCCAGTACTCATAATCCTGTCCGAGACGCAGCTCCTCTCTGAAGTCCCCGAGGCGCTCGTAAAGATTACGGCGGATCATGACCGTGCTCGTCCAAACCAGGGTCTTCAGGAGCAATCGAGTGTAGAGCCACCCGCTACGCGACGGATCAGTGGGTGGGAAGTTGGTTTCGGTTGTCGGGGGAGCGTTCGGGACTGCGTCGGCGGGAGAAGGCCAGCTCCCGTCGGCGCGCTGGCGCCACATTCCGAAATCCGTGGCACAAAGGCTGACCTCCGGATTAGCCTCGAGGACTCGCAGCTGCGCGGCCAACTTACCCGGGAGCCAGACGTCGTCGGCGTCCAGAAAGGCAATGTAGTCACCCTGGCTCATTTGCATTGCTGCATTGCGCGCGACGGCCGCCCCGTTTCTGGAGCCTTCAAGGCGGTGATAGCGCACAGGCGATCCAAAGCTTTGGACCACCTGGCGGGTCTCATCGGTTGAGCCGTCGTCGGCCACAATAATCTCCAGCGGGGCGGGGTCCTGGTCTAGCGCGCTCCGCAGAGCATACGCTATATACGGCGCGCAGTTATACGCTGGGACGATAACCGAGACCGGCGCTGGGCTGCCGGTACTGCTTTGGTACGGTGTCGCGTTGTGTTTGCCGTTCCGTTGCACGGATGTCCTCGAGTTCCCGTCGCAGGATGATGGCCAGCGCGATAAAGGCGTACATCAGGTTGAAGTATGCCAGACTCAGGAACGCCCCGGACACACAGTAGCCGA
>PUMZ01000020.1 GCA_003551565.1 Candidatus Brocadiaceae bacterium
GAGTTTCTCGGCGGGGTTGAGGTCTTCATCCAGATCTATTTCGGCGGCCGGAGCGAGCTTTATCACCGCATCCTGTGAAAAATACTTTGCCCCGCAACCGAAGTCCCCGGACCATTCGTGCACGGCGGCGTCGGGATTGTAATCCACCGGTATGAAGGCCAGTTCGTTCAGGTCACCTGTAATGTTGCCGTTTTCATCAACATACCCGGCGGCCTCGCTTGTGCCCATGGCAAGGCCGAAAACACCGGTATCTTCCAGGTCCATGGCGCCCGCCAGGGCGGTTACATCCCCGTCATTGGCCACTTCAATCGGAACGTTCCCCATCTCTTTTGCGATATCGAGGAACATGTTTCTGACTTTTTTATCAAACAGATGCGGTGGCACTTTTATGAACAATGATGCAGCCATCACGCGGTTCCTGATGTAGATACCGGCAGCGCTTACGCCGATAGCGTCGATTCTTGGCAGGTGCGACGCAGCGGTTTTCATGGCGCTCATAATCTCTTTGTAGTGATAATCCGGATCGGAAGTAACTTTCGGGAGCCATTCAACTTCTTCGCTGAATACCGATTCTCCGTCAATAACGGCGGAGACCTTCCGGTCGCTGCCGCCGGCATCAAACCCTATCCTGCACCCGTCCAGATGCCGGCCGATGGACTTGCTTTCGGCCTTTGCATCCGGTACATTATCCGGTCCCGTGAGTTCGACGGTGAACGGTTTTTCATACACTTTTCCCATAAAATCGGCGTCGAACTCTCTGCGGCCGCCTGCGCTATAGGCTTCCTTGATGTACTCGCCCGCTCGTTCCGGGCCGCCGAAAACGATTTTCCATCCGCCCTTGACCCACAGGAGCGTCTTGACCAGACGTTCGATATAGAAAAGGTTCGCAGCGGCTTCCGGATGACTCTCGTCGAAGAGCTTCGTGTTGCAGGTGGCGATCACTCCGTTTTCACGTTCTATGGCGATTTTAACGGGCACGCTGTTCCGAGATTCTTCCACAGCGCTCAGGAACGCACGGTTTCCAAGCGAAGCCGGCCTGAAACCCCTGTCAAGTTCCGGCACGATCTTTGGCTGTACGTTGAAATCGAATCCACCCATGCCTCTGTGCTCCTTGTCTCTGTTAGATGTTTGCTCGTGCGATCACGCAACGTTTGGACAGACCGTAATATCTTAAATCTTCAGCGAGCCCCGTTCGTTTCCAGTGGGCCTGTTGCGGTGAAAAATCCCAAGAAATAACGTGGTTTACTGAGGACTTACATAATATCCTAATATCCTATAACGGTGTTTGTATTCTGTCAAATGCCGGAAATCCAAAGAGAGGGATGCCCAAGGTAGATGGTGACCCCCTGACGGCCGGCGGACGGAAGAGCCTGTTTGCCCAATGATCGCCTGATGCATGCAGAAAACCTGCATCTCAACAGTCCCGGGATCTGCGAAAGTTTGAGCAAGAGCCGCAACGATGCTATAATGTAAGCATTCAGCCTCCAGCGGGGCGGTCATCCCCGGCGCTCCTGTTTCCGGACCTCTACCGTTGGAGGAGCTGTTGTTTGCCAGGTCAAAAAACGAGGTTTATATATGTTGCGAAGACAGACCCGTGCTGTAAGGGTGAAGGATATAACGATTGGCGCCGGTGCTGCGGTCAGCGTGCAGTCGATGACAAAGACACCTGCCGGGGAGGTGGCGTCCACCGTGCGGCAGATAGAAGAACTGGCCGAACTCGGGTGTGAGATTATCCGATGCGCCGTGCCGAATCGCAAGGCGGCCGCAGTTGTTGGACAGATCGTTTCCGATTCGCCTCTCCCCGTTATCGCCGACACGCATTTTGACCCCGCGCTGGCGATTGATGCGCTCAAGGCCGGTGTGGCCGGGATACGGGTCAACCCCTGCACGGTATCCGACAAACGTTCGCTCAGGGGGGTTTATCGCCTGGCGGGTGAACGCGGGGTGAAGGTGCGCATCGGTATCAACTCCGGTTCCGTCCGGCGGCGCAAGGGATTGGAAGTGGCGGATCAGGGCGCGGCCGGCGATGTCGCCGAACTTATGGTATCGGAGGCGCTGCGTGAATGTGCTGTTGCTGAGGAAAGCGGCTGCAGCGCCGTTGTTTTGAGCCTCAAAGCCAGCTCTGTTTCTGAAACCGTACGGGCATACAGGAGTGCTGCTTCACGATGCGATTATCCCCTGCACCTGGGGCTGACGGCGGCCGGGCCACCACGGGAGAGCATGGTGAAAAGCGCCATAGGGATCGGTGCATTGTTGCTTGACGGCATCGGCGATACAATCAGGGTTTCGATGACCGGTCCGCCCCACGAGGAGGTTGCGGCGGCTTACAGGATCCTTCGCGCCCTCAATTTGCGTGAACCGGCGGGGCCGGAGATCATCTCGTGTCCCACCTGCGGACGTTGCGATATCGATCTGCAGGGCATTGTTGCCGGGGTTCAGGAACGCCTCGGCAGTTGCGGAGCAGGGATAAAGGTGGCCATTATGGGCTGTGTGGTGAACGGGCCGGGTGAGGCGGCGGAGGCGGACGTCGGCATTGCAGGAGGAAAGAACTTCGGTTTTTTGTTCAAGCACGGCAGGAAAGTGCGTAAAGTCGCGGCCGAGAGGCTGGTGGAGGAACTGGTCGGGGAAGTGAAGGGAATGAGTGGGGGCGATTAGCCCGCATATTTCATAACCCAAAGACAATAATTGAAATAAGGATGCAACAACAGTGTGGTGGGTCGTTTTCTTCCGGTTTTCAGATTCTGCAGGCCTTGTCGAAAAGCTGCGGCAGGTTCGTAGTGCGCCCCTTTCCGGGGCTGTGGCTTCCGGAGGGAAGAATGCCGCGCTTGCTTGGGGACGCCTGCCTGCCGGCAGGCAGGCTTGGAAGCGTCCACTGCGAGCCGGGTTTCCAATTTGTAAGCATCTTGATTCGTGAGGAAAAGGTGGAGAGGCCGAGAGAGAAGACGGTTCTTATACTGGGCAGCACCGGATCGATCGGCGTCAATGCGCTGAATGTGATAAGGGAGCTGTCCCCGCGTTACCGGGTTGTTGGACTGAGTGCCGGCAGCGACTGGGAACTGTTGTATGAACAGATCCGGGAATTTCGTCCCGTAGCCGCGGCGCTTGCAGACGATTATGCAAAGGATGAGGCACGCACATTAATCAGCGGACTTGATTGTGAGCTTGATTTCGGCGACAATGGGATATGCGGGTTGGTGGAGAAAGTGGATGCGGATATCGTTGTCGGAGCCATTACCGGTTGGGCCGGATTCCGCCCCTGCCTGCGGGCTCTGGAGACGGGATGCAGGCTGGCCCTGGCCAACAAGGAAACCCTTGTCGTTGGCGGGAAACTCGTACGGGAGGTTGCGGAAAGATCCGGGGCCGTCGTATTCCCGGTCGACAGTGAAGAGAGCGCAATATTCCAGGCCATGCAGGCGGGCCGGAGGGACGAAGTGGAGCAGGTGTTCCTGACGGCAAGCGGCGGTCCGTTCCATGACTGGCCGGCGGATCGGCTCAAAGATGTCACGCCCCGGCAGGCGCTATGCCATCCCAACTGGGAGATGGGCCGCAAGATAACGATCGACAGCGCAACGTTGATGAACAAGGCCCTGGAGATCGTTGAGACCAGGTGGCTGTTCGACATTGAGCCGGAAAGGATCAAAGTCCTCATACATCCCCAGTCGCTCGTGCATTCGATGGTGGAGTTCGAAGACGGGGCCATAATGGCGCAGTTGGGCGCAACGGACATGAAAGTGCCAATTCAGTACGCTCTGACCTATCCGGAAAGGATTTGCGGCCCGGGGGAGAGGCTCGATTTCGGGGAGATGCAGCGTTTTGACCTGCGCGCTCCGGCGCCCGGCGAGTTCCCGGCGCTCGATATCGGTTTCAAGGTGGCCGGGATGGGCGGAACGGGAGGGGCCGTGATGAACGCCGCGAACGAAGTGGCGGTGGATGCGTTTTTGGAGGGGCGGATAGGTTTTACCGATATAGTGAAGCTGGTGGGGACCGTTGTCTCGCGCCATAAGGACGGGTCGGGATACGGCTTCAAAGAGCTTGAACAGGCGGATCGCCGCGCCAGGGAGGAGACAGAAAAATGCATGTTACGCTTATAAATTGGGTGACGAATGTCGCACTGGCCGCCATAGCGATAGGGCTGTTGATTTTTGTGCATGAACTCGGCCATTTTTTGTCGGCCAAGGCGATTGGGGTGCGGGTGGAGACGTTCTCTCTGGGTTTCTGGAAAAAACTTGTCGGTTTCCGGAGAGGCGACACCGAATACCGTCTTTCTCTGATACCGCTTGGCGGATATGTCAAGCTGGCTGGCGAGATGGAAGGGGAGGGGACGGGAGCGCCCGACGAGTTCAGCTCCAAAAGCCCCGGGCGGCGTGCTTTTGTTCTCGTCTCCGGTGTGGCAATGAATGCGGTATTTGCTCTGCTGGCATTTGTCGTCGCCTTTACCATCGGCGTGCCCTTCGAAGTGGCGGAGGTCGGCAGGGTCGATCAAGGATTGCCCGCCTGGGAAGCGGGACTGGCGCCGGGCGACAGAATCGTCAGACTCAACAACGTGACCGACCCCGATTTCGAGGACGTTCAGCGCCAGGTCGCACTGATGGGACGTGAGTCCGTAACCGCCGTTGTTGATCGCGAAGGGCGGGAGCTTGTTTTCGAGATTTATCCAGCCTATGACGAGCGTATGGGCATGCGGGTGATCGGTTTCACTCCGCCCCTGGAGCCGGTCGTGACCGGTCTGGCCAGTATCGACGGTCAACGCCCCGCGCAGGATGCCGGCGTTGAGCTTGGCGACCGGATATTGCGCGTCAACGGCCGGCAGATAAAGTATTACCGCCACCTGCAGGAGGCATTGCAAGGACGTGCGGGAGAGACGATCGAACTGGAACTGCTGCGCAACGGCGAAACTCTTTCGGTCGCTGTCGAGACGCTTGCCGCGGAGCGGTATGTTATGGGGATCTCGGGGGCGGATACTAAAATCCAGGCACTCCAGGGCGGCGGCGCGGCGGCGGAGGCGGGTTTCCGGACCGGGGATCGGATTACGGCTGTGGAGGGCCGGAACGTGCGCTCCACAGTGGAACTGGAAGATGCGATTGAAGAGATGTTCGGAAGCCTCGCCGTTTCCGTGGATCGCGATGGCGCTATCATGGACATCGGGGTCGACATACCGGATCGTTCCGCTCTGCGAGAGTTCATGTTCAGCTTTACCACCGGAGCAAGCAACGAACTCACCTGGGTGCGCCGGGACGGGCCGGCCTGGGAGGCCGGTATGAGTGCCGGCGACATCATCACGTCTATAGGTGACAGGCAGGTGACTGATTGGCAGGATGTTGTCGAGGCCAACCATCGTCTGGGCAGTGAGCCGCGCACGGTCGCCTGGCGGCGCAACGGTGAGGGGTTCGAGGCCCGTCTGGTTCCCGAACGCGACATGAACGACCGCACGGCACAGATCGGGGCGCATTTCAGCCAGATGAAGTACCGGGTGCGCCGTGAGGGTGTGCTGAGCTCCATATCGACCGGAGCTCACAAGACATACGGCGCTCTGGCCGATATGGTGTTTACCATCAGGGGATTTGCAAGGCGCGAGGTCAGTCCCCAGCATGTGGGGGGAATTGTGCTGATAGCCCATGTTGCCTACCACGCCGCTTCCCGGGGTGTGGGACAGCTTCTGTATTTTTCCGCCATGATCAGCATGGCGCTGGCGTTTCTGAATATCCTGCCCATCCCGGTTCTTGACGGAGGGCATTTGATGTTCATCGGGATCGAGAAAATACGGGGCCGGCCTGTGGGTGAAAAGGCGAAGGCCGTCAGCCAGAGCATCGGATTGACATTGCTGTTGCTGCTGGTGGCATATGCTTTTCGCAACGATATATTGCGACTGCTCGGTTGAATGCGGCAACGTGTTTTGAATTTTGACATTCAGCGCCGACAGGCTGCCGGGGGCCGGGGTATGGGAGAGAAGTGTCTGAACATGCGTAGTAACTTTTTTTCTGACAACTGTTGTATACCTCTGCCATGGGAGGGGTGTGGGCATGAGAAAAACAGTTTTCGTCGGATGCATCGCCGTTCTGGCCGGAGTTGTCATCGTTTCGGTTGCCTGTTCCAATGAAAACAACGCGGAGGAGGATGCTATGGGCACGAGAGTGGAATTGCCGGAGCCGAAGACAGATGGCGAGGTTCCTCTGGAGAGGACAATCGCTGAACGCAGGAGCCGCAGGAGTTTTTCTGACCGCGGGATATCGCTTGAGGACGCAGGGCAGATATTGTGGTCGGCGCAGGGCCTGACCGAGGGACATTACAGGGCTGCACCGAGTGCCGGCGCCACATATCCGCTCGAAATGTTTGTAGCGGTCGGAGAGGGTACGGTGGGAGATCTGGCAGCCGGGGTCTACCGTTACCACCCGGGAGATCACGCCCTGTCGCAGGGGGTGGTAGGCGACGTGCGGGGGCGACTGGCCGGGGCCGCTCTGAGGCAGGGGTTTGTTGCCGATGGAGCGATGGTGGTGGTTATCGCGGCGGATTACGGCAGGACCACCGGACGCTACGGGGAGCGCGGCATACGTTACGTGCATATGGAGGTCGGCCATGTGGGCGGCAATATTTACCTCCAGTGCGAGGCATTGAACCTGGGAACCGTGGCTGTGGGAGCCTTCGACGACGAGGAGGTCGAGGATGTGGTTGGCATCTCCGGGGAGCTCGATGCCCTTTACATCATGCCTGTGGGGCACCCGAGGTGATCATCACCGTGATGTCGCGGATGGTATGCCTTGAGATACGGGGAGCAGTGCTGCAGCGATCAGATTCCGAATATCCGGCACCTGAGGCACAGTAACTGCACAAACAAAATGTTACGCACGCTGACAATGTGATGTGAGCGTGAAAAGACGAAGCGCCCGGGACTTTTTTGGGGCGGAGAGTACAGGAAATCACGTTTTTTTCAGGGGGCGTTATGGCAAAGATCGACAAACTATTGCATTATGTGGCGGAAAAGGGCGGGTCCGACCTCCATGTCAAGACCGGTTCCCCCACGCTGATCCGGATCGACGGTGAGCTCCGCAAGATGAAGACCTCGACGATGAGCGCCGAACAGGTCAGGGAGCTGGCTATGGAGATCATGCCGGAGCGCAACCGCAAGGAGTGGGAAGAGACCAACGATACCGATTTCTGTTACGAGGTCGAGGGCCTTGCCAGGTTCCGGACGAACATTTACCGGGACCTGCACGGACCGGCGATCTGCCAGCGTCTGATACCTTTTGAAGTGATGTCGGCCGATGATCTCGGGCTCTCGGACCATATCAAGCAGTTGACTCTCATGCCCAAGGGCATCGTGCTCTGCACCGGCCCGACCGGTTGCGGGAAGAGCACCACGCTTGCAGCTTTGGTGAACCATGCCAACCAGCGGCGCAGGGACCACATCGTAACGATAGAAGACCCCGTGGAGTTCACGCATGAGAACAAGGGGTGTATCATAAGTCACCGTGAAGTGGGATCGCATACCACGGGTTTCAGCCGTGCACTGCGCGCCGCGCTCCGGGAGGACCCCGACATCATACTTGTCGGCGAGTTGCGTGACCTCGAAACCACCGAACTGGCAATCCATTGTGCTGAGACCGGGCACCTCGTGTTTGCAACCGTTCATACCACCACCGCGCCCAGCACGGTTGACCGGATCATCGACCAGTTCCCGCCCGACCAGCAGGAACAGATCAGGGTCATGTTTGCATCCACACTCAAGTGCGTCATCGCGCAGACCCTCTGCAAGCGCAAGGGCGGGGGCCGGGTGGCGGCCTTTGAGATCCTGTACGTCCACAGCGCCGTCAGCAACCTGATCCGGGAGGCCAAGACCTTCCAGCTCCCATCGGTTATACAGACGGGAAAGAAATACGGTATGTGTACGATGAATGAATCCCTGATGTCCCTGGTGAGAGACGAAACGATCACGCTGGAAGAAGCCAATGCCAATTCGGTCGAGAAACAGGATATGAATCAGCGTATCAATGGATACCTGCTGGAGAGGGTTGAAGAAAAAGAGCTGAACCCCTTCGATGCCATCAAACTGTCTTACTTCCGGCCCGGTATGGTGGAACGCTTGCGGAAAGCGGGTTACCAAAAAGCGCTTCAGGATATCGATCTGACCCAATTCGAGGAGGAAAGGGAGGCGGTTGTCGAGTAATGTCCAATCCGATCGTTTTGAGAACCTGCGCGTAGCGACAGGATGTTTGCCGGAGCGGCGACTCCGGGGATGAAAACATGGTGACCCCACACACACTCACCAGGGAGCAGGTCAGGGAGCTGGACAGGCTGGCCGTCGAGGAGTTCGGGATGCCGGGGATCATTCTGATGGAGAACGCAGGCGGGGCCTGCGCCAGGGAGGCTGTGGATATGCTCGGGGGCGCGGCGGGAAAAACCGTCGCTGTTTTCTGCGGGAGGGGAAACAACGGCGGCGACGGCTTCGTGATAGCGCGTCACCTCTTCAATCGGGGCGCCGACGTATGCGTTGTTCTCACCGCCGCCACGGAAGAGCTGCTGAAAGAGGACAGTGATGCGTCAACCAACCTGAATACAATTGTAAAAATGCGCCTGCCGCTCACCGAAATCCTGGTTGAGGAAGGGATTGACAATGCCGTCAAAGACTCCAAGGATGCGGATCTGCTGGTCGATGCGCTGCTTGGCACCGGCATAACCGGTGAGTTGCGGGGTGTTTTCCGTCCTTTGATCGAGGCTCTCAACGCACTGAAAAAGCCGGTGCTGGCCGTCGATCTGCCATCGGGTCTCGATTCCGATACCGGGGCGGTGCTGGGTTCTGCTCTCCGTTGCAAACGGACGGTGACGTTCGCCGGAGTCAAGCGCGGTTTTCTGAATCCCGAAGCGGCACCATATACCGGCGAGGTTAAAGTCGCCGATATCGGTATCCCCAGGTCCCTTATTGAAGAGAAGGTGGCCGGGTGGCGGCAGGAGGGCTGAAAATCGAAAGCTTTGGCAAGCCCCATTTCCCCTGTGGCCTCGCTTCCGGTTTGCGGGCCATAAATCCAGAAAAATCCGCCATGAACCGCCAATAAGCGGTTGGGTATTCCTTTTTGGGTTCGGACATTAACGCAAATAACACAGCGCCGTTATTGTATCTTTTTTCGGGGGTGAAACTTGGCAGAAACTTTACGTTTTGAGCTGATTTGTCAGGATGGCCGCACCCGTGCCAGAAGGGGCCGGATCGAGGTCGGCGGCCGCAGTGTAGAAACGCCGGCCTTTGCACCCGTAGCAACCCGGGGTTCGGTCAAAGGCATTTTACCGGCCATGCTTGCCGATTGCGGGGTGGAGATTTTACTTGCGAACGCCTACCATTTGCAGGCCAGCCCCGGTTCCGACTTGATCGCGGATATGGGTGGATTGCATGGATTTATGGGATGGGACCGCTTGATCCTGACCGACAGCGGCGGATACCAGGTGTTTTCTCTTTCCGGGCTGAACAGGATCACCGACGTCGGCGTAGAATTCCGCAGTCCGCGCGACGGCTCGCCGATGTTCATGGGGCCCGCCGAGGCTGTTGCGATACAGAAAGCTCTGGGATCGGACATCGCGATGGTGTTCGATGACTGTCCGCCGTCCCCATGCAGCAGGGAACGCGCCGGCGAGGCGGTGGAGCGGACGCTGCGCTGGGCAAGGGAGTGCAGGGACGCCCATCCAGGAGGTGGCCAGGCCCTTTTCGGCATCGTGCAGGGCGGGATATATGACGACTTGCGGGAGCGTTGCGCCGGAGAGCTTGTCGGAATGGATTTCGATGGTTACGCAATCGGGGGGGTGAGTGTGGGCGAGGATGAGGAGTTGAGGGAGAAGGCTGTGCATTGCACGGCGCCGCTGCTGCCTTCGGGGCATCCCCGGTATCTTATGGGGGTGGGGTTTCCGTCCGATATTATCAAGGCGATCGGGGAGGGGATTGACCTGTTCGATTGCGTTGCACCGACCCGGATGGGGCGCAATGCCACCGCTTTTACCGCCGGCGGACGTTTACGTTTGCGCAATGCATCCTGCAAAAAAGATCCCGGGCCGCTGGAGGAGACTTGCAATTGTGCTGTTTGTGCTTTATACTCCCGTGCGTACATTCATCACCTTTTTCGCGTTGGCGAGATGCTGGGGCCGGTTTTGCTCAGCCTCCATAACATCTGCTTCTACCAGCGCCTTGTGGCCGGCGCGCGGGAGGCGATCGAGATCGGAGAGTTCGAATCATACCGGCGGCGTTTCATCACGGCCTACGGGACGTCATGAACCGGGGGAACCGTGACCTGGGGCGCCCGCGAAAAGGTTGCAACAGGTTTGCAGTGAGCCCCTTCAGGGGCTCAGGCGTCCGGAATAATGCCACTTTAAAGACGGGGGCGCCTGCCTGCCGGCAGACAGGCTTGAAAGCGTCCACTACGGGCCGGGTTTTCGGCCATGCCCCTGGGGGTGGATCCGGGGTGCGGAGTCTTGTCAGTGAAGCGGTGTGCGAAAAAGCTGTACTTCAATGAAGTTGAATTTTAGGGGAGTCAACATGACGATTTACGAAATCACGCAGATGCTTGTTGCAGGGAATACCGGCGGCCCCGAAGGCGCCGGCGGCGGGATGAGTTTTCTGATTCCGATGATTGCCATACTCGCGCTTTTTTTCTGGCTGACGCACAGGTCCCAGAAGAAAAAGGACCTCGAACGCCGGGAGATGCTCGACAGCATCAAGGTGGGCAACGACATACTGACCATCGGCGGGATTCACGGCCGCGTTACAGCGGTCAGCAAGGACAGTTTCGAGGTGCGGGTGAATGAGGAGAAAGACGTAAAAATCCGGTTCAGCAAGGGCGCGGTGAACAAGGTGCTGACCGGCGACGAAGAACCGGAGATGAGCTACCAGCAGTGAGCCTTTCCAGGACTGCATCATACCGGTGCATTGGCTGCCGGTTTCTGACAAACACGTAAAAGCCCGGGCTTTTTATGAGAGTTTTTGCGATAAGCGATCTGCATCTGGGTGCGGATGTGGACAAGCCGATGGACGTTTTCGGCCCCGACTGGGAAGGGCATAGCGAAAAAATAACAGCCAGCTGGCGTGAATCCGTTACGGAGGACGACCTGGTGCTTCTTCCGGGCGATTTGAGCTGGGCGATGCGCACGGAGGAAGCCGTAGCCGACCTCGATCTCATCGCGGCGCTTCCCGGACACAAGGTTTTCATACGCGGCAATCACGATTACTGGTTTACCTCGCCGTTGAAAGTGCGGCGCCTTCTGGGCGAAAGCGTCGAGGCGCTCCGATTTGATGCCTGCGTCTATGGAGACGTCGGCATATGCGGAGTCAGGGGGTGGCCCTGGCCGGGCTATGGCGAATACGACGAGGAAAGCGACCGGAGGCATTACCTGAAGGAGCTGAACAGGCTGCGCCTTTCGCTTGAGGCGCTCGTCAAATTGCGGTGGCGAACGGCATGTGCTTTGATCCATTATCCGCCGCTCACTCCATCGGGCCGCAGTGAGTTCTGCTCCATGATCCGACGGGCGGGAGTGGAATGGGTGGTGTACGGACACCTTCACGGTCCTGCTTCCGGTCAGGTCGCGGAGGGAGTGGTCGACGGCGTGCACTATGCGTGTGTCAGTGCGGATTACATCGGATTCAGGCCGAAGCTGTTGTTCGAAGCTTGATCGCAACCTTGTCCGGCATGAGGAATGGACTTGTTTTTTTCCGCGGGAGGTATTATGGCCGACAGAAGCGAGCTTCCGGCGTTTTCAAAAAAACGCGATATCCTGTTCAATGAAAAGACCTCCGACCGGCAACGCTTGCAGAGCGGAGTGGAGTTCATGCAGGCGGGAAGGTATGATGATGCCCTGGAGTTTTTTGGGCGCTGCGATGCCGAAGAGCAGGTGCATGAAATAGTGGATCGTGCCCGCCGGGAGTGCAATGTCCCCGTTTTTCTCCGGGCAAAAGTTATTTTGAAGGAAAAGCCCGATACCGCCGAGCTCGAGGAACTCGCCGTCAGGGCCGAGGAGATGGAACGCCCCTTGATGGCGGTGCTGGCGTATCAGAAGGCGGGTATGCAGGAGAAGGCGGATCGGGTCCGTGCCGGGATGGGAGGGAGTGGGGAGGCGTCGGAAGACGGCGACGGTGGGGGCGCGGGGGTGGACGCTTGACATCGCTTGCCTCAGGATGTACCATATAAGCGTAGTTTAATGGTTGATTTCAAAGTTTCGTATCTCATGATCAGGTGGTGTTATCTCTATAAAGGGTCGAGGAAGGATATGAAAAGGTTCCAGATGGTGGCAATTGCGTTTCTTATCGTTGGCATAGTCTTCGTCTCCAGCGGATGCGGAGCTATGCAGTACCGTACCCCTGCGCGTCAAAGGCGCCGTCATCGCGCTATATCGAGTGATTTTTACCGAGCCGGCGACGACATCGATTGGCTGCTGGGCGTCCATCGTCCGACGCGCCTGTACGATCAGACGTTGCGTTGAACAGGGAGACGGCAACTCCCTGACGGCGGAGGATTGACTTGCGCCCCGAAAAGGAGGCCGTGCTGGGCACGACATAATTTTTGATCCCGGGTCGCCTATGAACGATACACAGGATTCCGTATCCCGCACCAGTGAGAGTCAGGGGTCTTTTTCCCGGGTCTTCCGCGGTTGTTTTGTGGCCATCCTGGCGGCGTTGCTGATCAGCATGCTCGGCATCGTTGCAGTGGTGGGCTTTATCCTTGTCGGCGTTGCCATGCAGGCCCAGGCGCCACGGCGTTTTGAGCCCGTCGCTCTGAGGGAATTGCATCTTTCCGGGCCGGTGGGCGCCCCCAAGATCGCAGTCATAAATGTTGAAGGCTTGATCTACGGCAGCTCCAAGCCCTCGGGACGACTGACGCCGGTTTCGACCGTATCGGCCAAGCTCGACAGGGCGCATCGCGACCCGCAGGTCCGGGGTGTTTTGCTGTTTGTGGACAGTGCGGGGGGCGGGGTCACCGGTTCCGACATCTTGCGCGAGCGTCTGGAGCGACTGCGCACCGAAGACGACGCCAAGCCCGTGGTTGCGTCCATTCTCGATATCGGGGCTTCGGGTGCGTATTACAGCATTTGCGGCGTCGATAAGATCATGGCGCATCCGACCTCCCTGACAGGCAGCATTGGGGTGCTCATGCCTCTATACGACGCGACCGGATTGATGGAAAAAATCGGGATCAGCGAGGAGAGCATCCTTTCCGGCGATTACAAAGATATCGGCTCTCCCTTTTCCGAGCGTACCGAAGAGATGAAGGAGCGGCAGCGCGAGCTGCTCAAGGAGATCGTTGACAGCATGCACGAGCGTTTTGTGAGCTCGGTGGCCGCCGGTCGGGGGCTGGACCACGATCAGGTTGCTGCCGTGGCGGACGGTCGCATTATGACAGCCGAAGATGCGCGGGACGCCGGCTTGATCGATGCCATAGGATATGAAAACGATGCGGTTGAGGTTCTCAGCAATATGATAGATGTCCCGGATCCTAAGCTGGTTGCATACCGTAGGGAGCGATCGTTGGGGGCGCTGATTACGTCTTTTGCCACGGCACGCGGATTGGACCTGTCCTTTTTACCCTTCTCCGAGGAACGCCTGCGTCTCAAATCGCGCCCCATGTATTTATGGACGGGTGAAGACCCGTAAAGCAGGATTCTTTTTCAAAAGGTGCTTGAAAAAGATGATGGATAACATGGTAATGGCCAGCGGTTTCATGGTTTCGCGGCAACGGCATTTTTTGCTGCTGTTGCGTCGTTAAACGCATGCGGGAACGTTGCGGTGTTTGCGATGATATGGATAACACGGCATGGATACTGATAATATATGCGCTGGGACTTGCGGCGATGGTCGTGGAATTGTTCATCCCAGGCGCAGTGATCGGCATAACAGGGTTTTGTATGGTTGCCGGCAGTCTGATCTATGCGTTTTATGCCGGCCACAATCTGCTGGCCGCGGTCCTTATCGGATTACTTCTGCTGTTTCTGCCTTTTTTTTTCCTGCTCTGGAAGAACGTCATCGGCCGGGTGTTGTCCGTGCCGGAGACGCTCAAGGATTTCCACTCGTCCGGCCAGCACTACGAACAGCTTCTGGGCAAGGAAGGGGTCGCCTTGAGCTTGTTGCGTCCGAGCGGTTCTGCCCGGGTGGAGGGGAACAGATACGCCGTAGTGACCCGTGGCGAGATGATCGACAAGGACGTCCGGGTAAAGGTGATCGACGTCTCCGGCACGCGTCTGGTGGTCAGGAGGGCGGGGCGGGAGGAGTCTGAGCATTAAGGCGGCCGGGATGCACACACTCAGCGGAAAATTGGGGCGTCAAAATTTTGCAAGGTTTTTTGGAAAACTTCGCGCTTTTCACTTTTTTGGGGAGTAGAGAACTATGTTTTCAGGTATTCCTCTTGCCGATATGCAGACGATGACTGTCATCGCGGTTATCGTTGGTCTGATCGTACTGCTGGCGTTGCTGATTTTCATGTTCAGTTACGGTTTCCTCTACATCAAAGCGCTGCTTGCCGGTGCGTATGTGGGGATATTCGAAATCGTTTCCATGCGTTTGATGGGTGTCAATCCGGGCACCATTGTCAACAGCCGGATCATGGGCACCAAGGCCGGTCTGGAGTTGGAAACACGGCTTTTGCAGGCGCACTACCTGGCCGGCGGTGACGTGCCGAATGTGATCCGTGCGCTGGTGGCGGCCAGCAAGGCGGGCATTCCCCTGACATTCGATATGGCCTGTGCCATCGACCTGGCCGGTCGCGATGTGTTGCAGGCGGTGGGCATGTATGTCAAACCGGCGGTCATCGAATGTCCCGATCCCAGCAAGGGGCGATCCAAAGTAGCCGCCGTAGCAAAGGACGGCATCCAGCTCGAAGCAAAGGCGCGTGTGACGGTCAGGGCAAACGTGGAGAAACTCGTTGGCGGGGCATGGATGGAGACCATCATCGCCAGGGTGGGCGAAGGCATCGTGACCACAATCGGTTCTTCGGAGACCTATAAATCCGTGCTGGAAAATCCCGATCTCATATCCCGGCGGGTGCTGGACAAAGCGCTGGACGCCGAGACGGCCTTTGAAATCGTATCGATCGACATTGCGGACGTTGACGTGGGCGAAAATATCGGCGCCAAGCTGCAGGCCGACCAGGCGGAAGCCGACAAGCGCGTTGCACAGGCCCTGGCCGAACGCAGGCGCGCCATGGCTGTGGCCCGCGAACAGGAGATGCAGGCGCTTGTTGCCGAAAACAGGGCCAAAGTCGTTCTGGCCGAAGCCGAAGTGCCTAAAGCTGTTGCACAAGCGTTCAGGGAAGGCAACCTTGGCATTATGGATTACTATCGCCTCCGGAACATCCAGGCCGATACCGACATGCGCAGTTCGATCGGCGGCGAAGGGGGTGAAGGCGAGTCCGGTGGTGGGCAGAGCAAATAAAGAGATCGGAATTACTGATTATGGCCGATAATTCCACATCCCGCGGTTCGCGTCAGAAGGTGCGCGAATGGTGCTATGAAGTGTTTGATTCGATGAGCAGGCTGGACGAGAAGGACATGTTCGGTTTTGCTGAAAAGGCACTCCGGAAAGCCGGCAACGACGGCGTGCGCCAGACTCTTGTGGAATTGTCGATAGGAACCACCACCCCCGGCATCACGGCGGCGCTTGTCAGGGCCGCCGTGCGTTGCGGTACCACTCAGCTCGCCAGAGCAGCGGCCGATCTTCTGATCGATATCAAAGATGACAGGAGCGCCACGGCCATCATCGAAGAATGCCTTGAATCCGACGATTCCGCAATCCGGGTGAGGGCTGTTGAAGCAATGGAGATGCTCGAAGGCCCCGAAATGTTTGATCTGCTGCAAAAAGCTCTCCGTTCCGGCGACGACAATGTGCGCAGGGCGACGGTGAATTCACTGGGGCTGATCGTTGCCAGCAAGTACCACCCCCTCAAAGCGCACATGCTGGAGTCCCTTGCCGATAAGGACAGCGAACTTTTCAGGACCTTCTCCCAAACCGACGAACTGAGCCTGAAGCGGGAGTTTGCCCAGGTGCTCGGCTTTGCCGATACCGATGCGGTGCTTCCGCTCCTGCGTGAATTGAGCAGCGATACCGACACCCAGACCAGGCGGGAGGCCTTGCTGGCGCTTGCCGCAAACGGCTCTTCAAAGGCGATGGAAATCACGGAACAGAAGCTTGATGACGAGGACGAAATGGTGGTCACGTTTGCGCTGGATTCGCTAGCTTCCAAAGTGGGGCGTGATTCGGAACATATGTTCCGGTGCATACAAAAAGTCATGGACCATCCCAACGCCTCGGTGCGCCGTAACGCGGTGATGATGCTGAACTGGTTCCCTCCGTCCATGGTGGAAGATCTGCTCGCTGAGGCGGCGGGAGACTCCGATTTCGAAGTGCAGCGCAGCGCGCAGTCGCTCCTGCGCACCATGAAGGCGGAGCTGGCGCCGATCGGATTGGAAGAGACAGGGGCCGGGGACTGGGGAGAAGACACACTGAAAATATGGGAAGTCGGTAACGTGGGGATGGAATCGGAACGTTCGGAGAAAAAAAGCACGGTCGACACCGACGTAATATCTACGGATGCCATCGTTGCGGAGCTGGAAAAACAGGCCGCATCCGGCGATGTATCAAAACGAAGCCACGCCATAACCGAACTGCTCGAACTGGAAGATATCTCCGATTCTCCCATGTTGCGGAAGGCGCTTTACGAAGATGACGAGTCCGTACGTGCCCGGGTGGCCAGAGCACTGGATTTTACCCGGGACGCGGGGCTGGCCACGCAGGTCCTGCTCGAGCACCCCGATTCGCTCGTGCGAAGACGCGCGGTGGAAGCCCTCGCTGAAAACCCCTCGGGAAGGACAAAAGGCGATCCGGGACGTTCGGGGATTACGTTCGCCTCGGAGAGAACCCAGGGTATGGAACTGTTCAGCTATTTTCTGCGCGCGCTCGACGATCCCGATGAAGGAGTTGTGCAGTCGGGTTGCTACGCCATCGGACATTACCTCCAGTTCAAACGTCCCATACCGGTGCGCGAAACGATTGAAAAACTGCAATCGCTCGAAGCCAACACATATCTTTCCTCCCTGACCAGGGACAATGCGGCGGAGCTTATCGATGATATCAACGATGCCAAACTGGGCGAACCACTCGTTAATACCATCGACGCCGCAGTCAGCGCGTCGGGCGAATTGAGCCGGCACATCGCACGGCTTTCGTGGGACCCTGAAAAGGAAAATTTTGCGTTCGATACCGAAGGCAAAGAACGGGACATTCTCCAGGCGGAACTGATCGAAGAGTTGCTGTCCGGTGCGGATGCAGCGAACCGTATCGCCGAAGCGGCCCACTCGGACGGGCCGTTCGATGAAGGAGCGGCCGCCGCCTACGCCGGAGCGGTATGCAGTACCATCAGCGTGATTTTCGACGCCGTTTCCAGTGGCGCCGAGGCCCTGGCCAGGCTGGGCGAGACCGGCTGGACCGGGAAGCTGAAAGAGTGGCAGGCGCAGTTGAATGAATTCCCAACAGAGGCTTTCGATACGAACCCGGCCTTCCAAAACCGCAAGAAGGATCTGTCGCGGGCACTGAGCAGGGCGATCATCAGCGCAAAGAGCGCCGTCCAGAGCCTGCGCGAGGGCCTGGATCCGGGAGAGTTCGCTTTTTTCACCGAATCCGGCGATGATTGGATCCGCATGGCGGCACTCTCCGCCCTGCGGGACGTGTGGACCGAACAACACAGGCAGGAACTGCGAACGCTGCTGGAGCAGCACGCCGGCGATGAAGATTTCGATCCAGTGCTGGGGCGCGCCGCATTGAGACTGCTGGAGGACGGGGACAGGGAGGCCATCGATGTGCTGGCCGGAGTTCTTGAACGATGTGAGCACGCTTTGCGCATCGATCTGCTGCACGACCTTGTGGCCGCCGTACAGCAGGACGAAGTGCAGCATGCGGTGGCAAAATGTCTTGAGAACCGTTCTTTGGAACCGATGTCCGCACTCGGCATGAAAATGGCCTTGCTGGCGGGTCGGGGGGGAAAGGGTATCGATATGGAACCCGGGACCGGGTCAGGGGAACCGGAGTGCCGCCGGGCTTACCAGGCTCTGAAGGCGATGAATAACAACCGGGAATCCGCCGAAGAACTGAAAAATGCGTTACGCGGAGGCAAACCGGCCGAGCGCGAGATAGCCGGCGCGTATCTCGGCCTGGCCAGGGTTGAATCGGCCACATCCGTATTCGCCAGCGTCAGCGACCAGGTCGACGCGGCATGGAGTCTGCGTGCCCTTTGTGGAGGACTGATGATCCGAAAGGGGCACAGGCAGGGGATGGGCTGGTTCAATAAGAATGCAGGACATGGAACCGCCGCTACGCGGGGGCTGATCGCATGGAACCTCGGGCGCGCGATGGCCGGCACCATTCCGCTGATGCTCAGGTGCAACGAGGTCAACATCGGGCGGTTTGTCTGAGCTTTTCCCTGCCACACCCTTCAGAACCGACCTGTGTGCGGGCCTGGCGGTCCTGCGGCTTTGCGGATGCATATTGGCTTTTCTCACAAAAAAGGGCACTTGTGCCGTCCCCCGGTGGTTTTTTCTTCACGTTTTCAGAAACAACGAATTGCCTCCGGTACGCGGTGAGCGCAAATTGCGCATCTTTAAAATCTGAAGGTTGGGGGCGAGTCCCTTCGCGGACTCCAGAGGGGCCCGCAAAATGCCGCGTTCAATCCGGGGCTGCCTGGGAGCATCCACGGAGCCGGGCTTTCGGCCGGGTTGTTGTTGTGTAAGATGAACGCCGGCGCTATGATGGCCCCTCCTCTGATGGGAAACAGCCGGGCGGCGGCATGCGAGAAAGTTTGACAAATGGATTTTAATCGTTTACAATGAAGAATGGAACCAGTGCTTAGTTGCGTAAGTCCGAATGACGTTTAAGGTTTAGGTTTTGAGCTACAAAGGCAAAGAACTAACCGCAGAGCACGCTGAGAACGCAGAGAAAGACGAATAATTATTTTAAAGAAGGTCGCAATCGTAATAGAAGCCGTTCTCTGCGCACTCTGC
>PUMZ01000326.1 GCA_003551565.1 Candidatus Brocadiaceae bacterium
AGCCCGCTCGACGGGGTGATCGGGGGAGCGGATGTGGACCTGGTTAAGAGCAAGCACACGGTTCAAATGGCCCTGACTTACGGGCTGACCGACCAGATACAGTTTTCCCTGCGCACCCCCTATGTTATTAAACAGCGCACGGATCTTGATGCGGTGAAAACGCGCGGTTTCGGCGACACGGTGCTGAGCGCCAAATACAGGGTTTCCGGCCCGGTGGAAGAGGTCCGGTTCGCCGTTGCCCCGCATTACCGGTTCAATACGGGCAGGGACGAGGCGTTTATCAGTGGCGACCGTCCCGCCACCGGCATCAGGCTCATATCGGACCTCATGCCCACCGATTACTGGATCGCGACGCTGAATGTGGGCTATGAATACCAGTCGAAGGAGACGCTCGGCCAGGTGGATATCGACCATTCGCTGCTTTACGGCGCCGCTCTGGCGGTGGATGTGCCCGGCACGGCGATTCACCTCTCGGGCGAGATACACGGCAGGAGCGAGCGGCTCTACGATTCCAGGCACTCCCCTTCGGAGGCGCTCGTTGCAGCGGGCTACGATCTGGGCGCCGCCAGACTGAGCGCCGGGGTGGGCCGCGGACTGAACAAGGGATACGGCGCGTCCCGCTGGAGGTTTTTCACCGGCCTGCAGAAGAGGTTCTGACCTGTTTTTCTCACGTGTTCCCGGTGCTGTAGCTGTGGCAGAAGACAAACGCCGCAGAACAACATGCAAGCTTATTTACGAAACAAGGCACTAAGTTTCATCGGCCACCCATTGCAGGTATTGCGCCGATCCGTCTTCGATGGGTAGTGCGCTTATTTCCGGCAGTTCGTAGGAATGCAAGTGCGTGATCCGTGCCGTTATTTCTCCGACGTGTTTTTTCTGTGTTTTCATCAGCAGCATGAACTCCGTTCCGGTCTCCACCGCGCCCTCCCACCGGAACACGGACTTTGCCGGTGCGAGGAGGTTTGCACAGGCGATCAGGTGTTCGTCCAGAAGAATCCCGGCGATCTTCAGGGCTTCCTCTTCGCTTCCGCACATCGTTTTGACCATCATTATTTCTCTTTCGGGCATGATTGCAGGCTCCTTATTATGCTTTTGTATTTGTTGTTCCTTCCCATGCCGTTGTCTGTGCACTCTGTTCCTCCGTGATGAGTCGTCTGCTGCTGAGTTATCCGCACAGATGATGGGAGGCTTTTTCATTTGCCCGGAAAAGGACGGTCCAGTTCCGGATGGATGGTTCTTGCCAGCACTCTCCTGCGCCAGTTGACCTCCAGGTGATTTTTGCAATATGGTTTCAGGAAATATCTGGAGAAGTCACGGGGGTGGAAATGCTCCTTCAATTCCCGGTAAAAGGGGCGCAGTTCCCGGCCCCAGCACAGTTCGCGTACAAACGGGGGAAGGCGCAGGGTCCAGACCTTTTCCAGAGACCGGAAGGCCGGCTTTGTCCCGCCGGGCATAGCGATGTTCCGTGCAGCGAGCCTTTTGTGGTGGAAACCGCTTTTGTGGAACTGGCGGAGTGCGCTTGCGATCGGGGGCAGCAGACCGGGTGCCGACGGTGCGGGGTCTCTGCTGAACGGCCCTTCTGCGGCGGGGCGGCTGCCATCGAAAATCAACACTTCCAGATTTGTGCCGGAACCGTTCTGTTGCATCCAGCAAACCGGTATGATGCAGGGGACGCCGCGGTCGTACATCTTCACGGCCGTCCTCCAGTATCGTTTCAGTGCGTGGTTGCGCTTTCCGCCTTTTCTCCGGGAGCGGTTGAAGAGCATGTGCATTCTGCGGCTCCGGCCGTTCTGTTTGAATGCGATTTCTGTTTCGGCGAAGCTGTGGCTCCGGCATTGAGCGCGGGTCTTTTGGCCGTCTTCGGGAAATGAATCTTCCTGCACCCCGATCATGGAAAGAAAACGGTAGAATTCCGGGCAACTGAAGGCAGAATGGAGTTTCCCGCTCCAGTTTCCGAGCTCGAAATCACAGTAAAAAGGTTTGCTGATGGTTTGCATCTCCCCTGCGGCGGAGCGGGGGTTTGCTGAGCCGTTTAAAAGCCGGCATGCCGCTCTGTAGACCTGTTCTGTACCGATTTTTCCCATGCAGACGGGGTCGGGGCATTCGCGCCTGCTGCAGGGGCTGCAGGGCACCCGGGCGCTGACGATTTCCGCGGGGCCGCCGAACGGTCCGGTGCCCCGTGGGTCTTTCGGCCCGAACAGAGCGACCACGGGAGTGTTCAGTGCCGAGGCGATATGCATCGGGCCGGTATCGCCGCCGATGAAGAGGTCCGCAATGTTCAAAAGTCCCGTAAGCTGCTGGAGATGGGGCAGGCGCGGTGAAAGGCGGGCCTCGTGCTTGCTGGCGGCGATCACCCTGTGCGCCAGGGACTCCTCTCCCGGGCCGAAGGTTACCAGCACCGACGCTCCCGCCTCCCTGATCAGTTTCAGGGCCAGCTCGCCGTAACGTTCCGGAAGCCATCGCTTGAATTCGGCGAAGGCGCTTGCTCCGGGGTGGATCACGACCAGCGGGCGTTTCAGTTCGCTGCATATCTTTTCGGCCACCTGCCTGTGCGGTGGTGCACACGGGAGGAAGGCCGGCGCGTATTCTGTGGGCAGGCCCGCCCCGGAGAGCAGGGCGAGGTACCGTTCGATGCGGTGGATGCCGCGGGAGGGCGCCGTTACCAGCCGATTCTGGAAAAGATGGTTGAACTCGCGTGCAGTGGGAGCGGAGAAGCCGATCCGGATCGGCGCACCGGCGGCGGTAAGGAGCCATGAACTTTTTAAACTGCTCTGGAAGTCGATGCTTGCATCAAATTTTCTCCTGCGCAGGCCCGAGGTCAGCCCCGCGATTTCCGGCCAGACCTCGCTCCACCTCCAGGGGTCCTTCAGCGCCTGCCCCCAGTCCATTCTTGGAATGGTGACCAGATCATCAATGTATGGATGGTTCTCGATCAACCCGGCCGTTCGCTCCTCCACGATCCATGTGATATGTGCGGCGGGACGGTGCTCACGCAGCAGGGTCAGGGCGTTCATGCAATGCACGACATCTCCCAAAGCACTGAGCCTGATGCAGAGTATGTTTCCGCCGGTTTCTTGATCACAAAGTGTCATTTTTTTCTGAGATAGCGCTCCAGGATAAACTGTGCCGACATGCGGTCCACGTTTTTGCGGCGCATGTCCGTGCCGGCCCCCTCGGCGCTCAGGGCCCTTTTCGCCCGGGCGGAGGTGAGGCGTTCATCGACGAACTCGAATTCGACTCCGGGCAGCATCCTGCGCAGTTTTTTGGCAAACCCCCTTGCTTTCCTGGCCCTCTGCCCCTCGGAACCGTCCATGTGCCTGGGCAGGCCGACAACGATTTTTGTGGCTCCCCGCTGTTGGGCGATTTCTTTGATTCTGTGCAACTCTCCTTCCATCTCGTCGGTCTCCATGGTGGGCAGCCCCAGTGCGACCGATTCCGACGGGTCGCTCACCGCCACTCCGATGCGCCGGTCCCCATGATCCAATGCCATAATCACCATCGTTTTCTCCTGCTTCGCCTGGAGGGTCACATTCAAAAGCTATCTCGACTGAACGGGCCGGCTGCAGCGGCATCGGGAAGATCCTCGATGTTATCGGCGTTGATTGCGATTTTTCTCCCGCGCTCCGGAGGGTAGAGCACGACGGTGTGCAGCAGCCCCCGGCGGATATATTGCCGGAGCGCTTCCGGGTCGTAGCTCGTGCCGGCCCAGGCGGCGAACATCGGTACGTTATCCCATTTGAAAATCGAGAGATCTTCCAGTTCATAACGGACAAGCTGCATGAGCTCGTCGCTTTCGGCGGGCAGCCCCGAGCGTGCGGCCAGAGAGACAACCAGATCGATATCCCGCCCCTCGTATGGTCCGAGCATCGCATTGAGCGATTGAGCATTGTTATAGTCGGCAGGGTCATCGATTGCGAGAACTTCGATACTGAATCCGGCCTCCGCCTCGAACGCTTCTTTCCATGCCGCGATTTCCCGTTGATCCATATAACGTTTCGGAGGCGGTCCGCCGACGATGAGCACCCTCGCCCCGCGGTCGAGTCCGGGCCCCGTTTTGCGTCCCAGCACCCTGCCCAGCCTCTCAATGAAGCTGTAGCGAAGCGCTTCTCTTGGCGACACGTCGGGGATGGCGTCGATGCCGGCGCCGTCCACCACGATCATACCTTCCTCGCCGGACCGATACAGCGAGACGGCCCCGAGCAGACCATCCCGCAGGTATGTCCGGAGCATGTCCGGGTTGTAGTAACTGCCCGCAACGGCGGCGAATATCGGCGCCTCGTCCCAGTCGAAAGAGGAGAGGTCTTCCAATCCGTAGATAAAATCGCGCCGGTCGCTGACGGGCAGAGCGGAAATGATCAGCTCGATATCCCGATCTTCATACGGTTCGATGATCGCATTAAAAGACGGGACATCGTCGATTTCGGGGGCGTTAACGGCAATGATCTCGACGGAGAATCCGGCGGCCTCTTCGAAGGCGGCTTCCATCGCTCCGGTTTCCCTCTGGTCCAGATAGCCTTCGGCCGGCCCGCCGATTTTCAGAATTTTCGCATCCGGGGATAGCCCGGGCGCCAGTGTCCGGGCGAACATGGCGGCCATGTTCGCGATGTAGCGGTAGCGCGGTTTTTCACCGGGCGAGACCGCGGGCAGATCGTCCATGTTATCTGGCCCGAAAGCTGCCTGCCCTTCGTCTTCAGCGGGGTACAGCACCACGGTTTTCAGCAGACCATCCCGGAGATATTGCCGCAGCATGGGGGGGTTGTAGTAAAAGCCCGCAACAGCTGCGAACAGGGGGGGATCATCCCACCCGAAGCATGAGAGCTCCTCAAGTTCATAGATCAGTTCACGGCGATTTTTGAGGGGGAGTGTGGATATAATGACGTCAATCCCCGTCCCGGCCAACGGTTCTATGATAAGGTTGTAACATTGCGCATCCCGGCATTCGGGAGCGGCTGCCGCGGTGATGTCGATCCGCAGGCCGGTCCTTTCCTCCAGAGCCTTTTTCATTACGGACGCCTCCTCCTCGTCCAGATACCCCTCCGGTCCGCCTATGACCAGGAAAGCAGCGTCTGCAGGGAGATCGTGTGCCAGTTCCCGCCCGATCAAACCGCCCAGCTCCCGGAGGTACTCGTGGCGTGCCCTTTCCTGCTGCCGGCTCAGCCGCCACTGCCGGAAGCGCCTTTGGATGGGCGCGCGCGGCACCACAACCACTGTGGCCGCGAGCAGCGCACCCAATGCCAGAAACGCCATCAACCGGAGTGCATGGGGCCTGTTCGAACGCACGCCCACCGCATAAACCACCAGGGCCGTAACTCCGAGGACAATCGCTGTGATATTGAAAAACATGGAGCCGTTACTCTCTGCGGAAGACAACGCCATCCGGTGTCCGGACCGGGACAATTCCTTCTTCGTGTTGAGCAGCGTTTATCCGGGGTTCTCTGGCTCTCCTCTCCGGTCCGCCCAACTCATGCGCCAAGGCTTGCGTTTGTGCGCGCATTATATCTGAATATAACTTCCAAACCTTCCCGTGTCAACTGAAAATGATAGATAGGATTATGGCTTTCGTCCCGGCGAGCGGGCCTTTCCGCTTTGGAAAAACGGCATTCCGCCCTCATGCTTTGCCCCGGTGCTGTTTTTGTCGTTATCGGCACACCGGTTGCCGCAATGGACGCAATCTTGCATGCAAGAGGTCTTGTAACGCGCTGATTTCATGCGTTCCCGGTGGCGCAGATGCGGCGAAAGCAAACGCAGCCTGCCTGTGCGTGCGCACCTGTCTGCGTCGCGGAAGCGGCAGGCAGGCGCAGACAGGCTGTATTTGTCTACGCGAAGCGTTGCCTGTTGTTGGCGGGAACTACGTGGGCAAAGGGACGGCAGCGGCCGTCGTTGGGTACCGATGGGGAGCGTCGGGCGGCCGGGAATCGGCGTTGGAATCCCGCTTTTTTTCTCCGAAAATCCCCGCAAAAAAGTTTTTTTCGAAAACGGGCGAAGCCCAAATATGTGCCTATATGGCAGCCTTGATTGTTCGATCCACATTATATAGCAGTGCCGCCGTTGCCGCCGGCGCCTCCGGCCGCGGGAGCAGCAAGAAAAGGAAAAATTGTACTTGACAAAAGAAAATTATGGGGTATAATTATTACTAAATTGATAATTGATAAATAAAGTTGATATGGTTAACATCTTTTCAGTAAAGGGAAAAATCAAGCGATAAAGAAAATTGCAGATATGAAAGGGCGTAATAAAAACAGCAATGGGCGTCAATGGGAAATGAAGGCTGTGTTCCGTTGGGCCGGCGGAAGGCGGGTACGGGGCACGGCGCCGGCAGGGATTTGACGGTTTTTGGAAAAAGCAAGGGGGTGGGCAAGGTGAACCACAACGATATGGAACAATGCGGGGACGTCTCCGCCGGGGCGGAGGCTGAGGCCTTGCGCCGGGATCTGGTGCATGTCTTCGGGCATCGCGAGGTTCTCAGCCTGGACGAGCGGATGCGGTTCCGTCTGCCCGATCATCTCGCCGGCGCCATAGCTCAGGAGATGGGACGTGCGGGGGCCGTTTCCGCACTTCCACCGGCGGCCAGGCAGAAGCTGGCGTTTTATTTTGTCCCCGGCACGGAGGGCAGGATTTTTCTCTACCCCGCGCAGAACATCCATGTGGCCGTGCAGAGGTTCGAGTCCCCGACCGGGGAGGTTGACCGTTCCGCGTTGAGGGCGGCCCGGGACTACTTCTACAGCATGATGGAGTTTGTCGAGGCCGACCGTCAGAATCGCCTCCAGATTCCGGCCCATATCTGCGAACATGCGAAGATCAGCGATAAGGGCGGTCAGATTGTCGTGGTGGCGCACAACCTCTGGCTGTCGATTTCCAGCAGCGAGTGTGCCGGGAAACTGCAGGCCGGCGGGCGTGAGGCGTTCGATGCGATAGGCGCCGACGTGCTCGATCCGGTCGAGGTGAACGGCGGATGAGCACAGGGATGCAACGTTTCCGCGCGGCGCGGAAAGGTTGCACCTCCAGGTTCTGTTATCAACATTGGTGCGATGCAAGATACGGATGAGTCCAGGGGGAAGCGCCCGCCGCTGCATTGTCCCGTGATGGGACGGGAGGTGTTGGAACTGCTCGATCCGCGTCCCGGCGACGCCCTGCTGGACCTGACGGTCGGCACGGGCGGGCATACCCTGATACTGGGGAGCAAGCTCGGCGCCGGAGGTTTGGCGGCCGGTATGGATGCGGATGAGGGGGCGTTGAAGACGGCCCGCATGAGGTTGGAGCCGGAACTGGACTGCCGGGTGCGGCTTTTTCATGGCAGGTTCTCGGAGGCCGATGAGGTGTTGAAAGAAGTGGGGACAGAGGGGTTCGACGTGATCATCGCCGATCTGGGGGTCGGTACGCATCAACTGGACGATCCCGCCCGCGGTTTTTCTTTTGATTCGCCGGGCCCTCTTGATATGCGTTTCGATCCCACTTCCGGGCGTGGCGCGGAGGAGGTGATCAACCGGGAACCGGAGGATAGCCTGGCGGACATCTTTTATCATCTGGGACAGGAGCGTTTCAGCCGCCAGATCGCAGCGAAAATTTGCAGGCGGCGCCGCCACGAGCCGATCGGGACGGCCCGGGATCTGGCGGATATCGCAAAAAGCGTCTACGCGGCACGTTCCGGCGGGCGCAGGTGGCGGCTGCATCCGGCCACCCGTATCTTTATGGCGCTTAGAATTTATGTGAACGGTGAACTCGGGGAACTGGACCGGCTGCTCGAAAAGCTTCCCGCTATCGCCCGCCCTGGAGCGCGGGCGGCTGTGATTACCTACCACAGCCTGGAGGCGCGCAGGGTGAAAGCCGCCTGGCGCCGCCAGGCCGGCCAGGGGTTGATGGAAATCCTCACCCCACGGCCGCAGCAGCCCTCGGAGGAAGAGGTCTCACGCAACCCCCGGGCGCGGTCCGCGCAGTTGAGAGCGGCAAGGATCCGAAAACTTGGATCAACGATGACTTAACAGGAGAATCAGGATATGGCGCTTTCCAGAACAGTGGTTGCCTTCTCCATCGTCTCGGCAATGGTTTTGTGTATCTCGTGGCAGGAAACAGGGGTGAGGTATGAGCGGCGCAGGTTGCAGGAGCTCAATGCGATGCACGCCAGCCGCACGGCGCAGGTGCAGAGGCTGAATGCGCAGGTGGCCCGGCTGAAGAGTCCGCAGCGTATTATGCTTATCGTTGAGGCGCTGGATATCGGGCTTGAGCCGCCCCGTGCCGTTCCCCCGCTGTTCCGGCGCGAGGTGGCATCCATCAGGGGCATGGACCTGCCGGGCGAGCGCGATCGATCTCATGAGGTGCATTAGAGAGATGCAGGAAAGAGCTCCAAGTTCAGGCCCTTCATCCGGGATCCCGGCGCAGGGGCGCTTGCGTGTCCGGCTCGCAGCCGCGGCCCTGACCATGGCGCTGGCGGCACTCACCGGCCGCCTTGCGCAGATCCAGTTCGCCGATCCCGATCAGTATACCCGTCTTGCCGCGGTTCACCACAGAAGCGAGCCTCCCGCGACCAGGCGCGGCAGCATATACGACCGCAAAGGCAACCTTTTGGCCGTCAGTGTGCCATCCTGGAGCGTTTTCGCCGACCCGTCCGAGGTCAAATCACCGCTGGAGACGGCCCGCATACTTTCGCGGGTTCTGGAAGCCGACATGGAGCGCATCCATGCAAGGATGCGCCGCCCCGATCGCCGTTTTGTCTGGATCAAGAGGCAAGTTTCAGAGTCCAGGGCCGAGTGGGTCAGGGCGCTGGGGCTGAAGGGCATCCATATGCGCAAGGAATACCAGCGTGTCCATCCCTCCGGAAGCCTTTGCGCACATGTCGTGGGTTTTACGGACATCGACGGCCGGGGTCTGGAGGGCGTCGAAGCGCGTTTTGACGGGGAACTGGGGAAAGGGCAGGACATTTATCTGACCATTGACGGCTACATACAGACCCTGACCCGCAATGCCCTTATGCGCCAGGTTGAACGCCACGAGCCCGAAGCGGCCTGGGCCCTGGTGCTTGATGCCGGCAGCGGCGAGATACTCTCGATGGTCAACTGGCCGCAGTACGACCCCCGGGTTCCTGCTGCCAGCCCCCCCTCGCACAGGCGCAACCGGGTCCTGGTTGACACCTATGAATATGGCTCGGTGATGAAACCCGTGACCGTGGCGATTGCGTTGGAGCGGGGGTTGATCGAGCCGGAGACCGAATACGATTGCCATCGTGGCGCATGGCGGTTCGGCAGGCGAACAATCCGCGATGTGCGCGAGCACGGCCTCCTTACGGTCAGTGATATCATCGCGCGTTCCAGCAATATCGGGGTGGCGCAAATCGGGCTCGAATTGGGAGAAGAGCACTTCTGGGAGGGGTTGCGCAGGTTCGGTTTCGGGGAGAGGACGGGGGTGGAGCTGTCCGGCGAGAAAATCGGCATCATGCGCCCGGCGTCGCGGTGGAACGACCACAGCCTCATCAGCATTGCTTTCGGCCAGGAGATCAGCACCAACGCGCTCGCACTGGCCCGGGCCTACCTCGCGCTGGCCAACGAGGGGGTGCTGATCCGACCGAGCCTGATCAGCAGAGTCACCGATCCGCACGCAAAAGAGGTCTTCGCCAGCCCCCGGGCCGGCGACGGAGAGGTCCGGAGGGCGGTCAGCGAACGCACGGCGCGGCAGGTGATCGCCATGCTGGGGCGCGTGGTTGAAGAGGGCACCGGCACCCGGGCCGCCGTGGAGGGATACCGGGTCGGGGGCAAGACGGGGACCGGTTCGCTGATGTGCGCGGAGAGCCCGGGCTACAGCCGCGAGCGCTATATAAGCACCTTTGTCGGATTCGCGCCGCTGGAGGACCCGAGAATCGTCGTTCTGGTCTCACTGAAAGTCCCCACACAGGGGGGGTATTACGGGGGGACGGTGGCGGGGCCGGCCTTCCGTGAAATAACGCGAAACACGCTGGGTTATCTTAACGTACCGCCGGATACTCCGATGGATTTTATAGCAAGGGCAGCGGCCAATGTCGGCAGCGAATACAACAGGTAATGATCCCGAGCGGGGCGGCTTTCTGCAGGAGCTTATCGCCCAGCTGGAAGTGCGCGAGAGGTTGAATTGGCGCAATGTGCCAATAACGTCGGTCACCGACGATTCGCGCCGTGTCGAACGTGGCGCGCTGTTTGTTGCCCTCAGGGGCGAGAACTGTGACGGTCACGATTATATTGCCGACGCCCTGCGCCGCGGTGCTTCGGCGGTGCTGTGCCGTGAGCTGCCCGGGCGGCTGCCGCCGTGTCCGGTCGTAAGGGTCCGGGACGTACGATATGCCCTGAGCAGCGTTGCGGCAAATTTCTACGGGACCGGGGGGCAGGCTGTGAAGCCGATCGGCGTTACCGGTACCGACGGCAAGACCACGACCACGTACCTGATACGCTCGATTCTCCGGCAGGCCGGCCACAGGACGGGCCTGATCGGTACATTGAAGTATGATACCGGCCCAGCAAGCATCGAATCGACCCAGACCACGCCGCATCCGCTTCCCCTGCATGCAATGCTCCGCGATATGAGAACGGACGGTATGAGCCACGCCGTGATGGAAGTCAGCAGCCACGCGCTCGTGCACCGCCGTGTGGCCCATGTGCCGTTCGATATCGCGGTGCTGACGAATGTGACGGAGGATCACCTGGATTTCCACGGGTCGATCGAAAACTACATCCGTGCCAAGGAGATGCTGTTCGAGCAGCTTTCGCCGCATTCCGTTGCGATTTTAAATGCCGACTGCCCCGTCTGGCGCCGTTATGCCCGGGCGAGCAGGGCGGCCGTTTTAACGTACGGAATCAACAGTCTCAGCGACATAAAATTGATAAAACGGAACCGGAGCACAGACGGCACACGGATGGTGGTGCGCACTCCTTTTGAACGGTGCGAATTGAAAACACCGCTTGTGGGAGATTTCAACTGCGAGAACGTACTTGCTGCAATCGCCGCCGGGTTTGCGGCCGGAGTCGGGACGGAAAGCGCTGTCAGGGCGATGGAAACATTCGGCGGCGTTCCCGGGCGGCTGGAGAAGGTCGGCGGCGGGACCGGCCGTGGGCTGCCATCGTTTTTCGTGGATTATGCACATACGCCCGATGCACTCGGGAAAATCCTCGCCACCCTCAGGCCGATCACACGCGGTCAGCTCATCTGCGTCTTCGGATGCGGCGGCGACAGGGAACGGCAAAAGCGACCGGCGATGGGGCGTATTGCCACGTCCGCGGCCGACGTGACGGTGATTACTTCGGACAACAGCCGCAGCGAACGGACGGAGGACATTATCGCCGATATCACTGCGGGTATCGATAAATCGGCGGGGAGGTACCTGATCCAGCCCGACAGGCGCAGGGCGATCGGGATGGCGCTGGAGGTCGCCGGTTCCTGTGAGGATGTGATTGTGGTCTGCGGCAAGGGGGCTGAGGGGTTTCAGCATATCGGCGGGATGAAAATCCCGTTCGACGATCGTAGAGTTTGCAGGCAGGCAATGGAGAGCGTTAAGCCGAAGGTCCGAAAGACAGCTTGAAAAACGCAACTGTCCCGGTGCAGAAAGGCCGTTTTGCCGGCCCGGAGCCGGTAGTCACGTGTTTTACCCGATACTGATGGATCCATACGTCGGAGCGTTAACAATGAGACGACCCCTGGAAGTGTCCGGACCGGAATTTACCGCAGGGCAGATATGTGGTGCATGCGGCGGTGAGCTGCTCCACGGGACGTTCGCTACCGGCGTGCGGGGGATCTCGACCGACACGCGAACCATCGGGGATGGGCAGGCTTTTTTTGCGCTCGAAGGTTCCCGTCACGATGCTCATGATTATATACCCGCGGCACTGGACAGCGGGGCGCGCATCATCGTGTGCCATAAAAAACCGCGTTCCCTGCGCCTGCCTCCCCGCAGCAGCATTGTCCTGGTCGATGATACGTTGCAAGCTTTGCTCCGGTTGGCGGCCTGGCACAGAGACAGGTTGCAGGGGGTTGTGATAGGGATTACGGGAAGCTGCGGAAAATCGACGGTGAAGGAGATGACCGGGGCCATTCTGTCGGAAGGCGGCCGGTGTACGGTGGCCCGTGAGAGTTTCAACAACCGCATAGGGGTTTCCCTGACATTGCTGGACGCGTTGCCGGAGGATGATTATGTGGTGCTCGAACTGGGCGCCAACCACAGGGGAGAAATCGATGAACTGGCCCGGATCGCCCGGCCCGACGCCGGCTGTATTACCTGCATAGGCCGCAGCCATCTCGAGGGTTTCGGGGGCCTGGAGGGGGTGCGGGAGGCAAAGTCGGAGCTCATACCGCATATCGCCCGTGATGGGTTTTTGGTGCTGTATGGTGACCAGGCCCGGTGCCGCAGCCTGGGGCAGCGTTATGGGGGTGAGGTGCAAACGTTCGGATTTTCTCCGGAGGCGGATGTCAGGATTGCGGAGGTAAAAAGCGGCAGCCGTGGCGAGCTGTTCAGTATCGGAGAAGTGGTCTTCCATATTCCTTTGACGGGCCGTCATAATGTTTTGAATGCGGGCGCCGCGTTCTGCCTGGCCCGGTGGGCCGGCGCCTGCGAGGGCCAGGCGCTCAGGGCGCTCGGTGCGGTCAGGTTGCCGGGGTTGCGCTGCGAAAGGCGCTGGATCGGGGGAGTCGAGTTTGTTCTGGATTGTTACAACTCCAATCCCACCGCAATGCAGGCGGCCTGTGAGGCGTTTGCACGTACAAAGGCTCCCGGCCGGCGCATCGTGGTGTGCGGTGATATGCTGGAGCTCGGTGATGAAGCGGCCTCGCTGCATGAGGATACGGGGCGCATGATTGCAGAATCGGGGGTTGATATGTTGGTCGCCGTGGGCGGCTATGCCGACCATGTTGTGAAAGGATGGCGAAAGGCTTCCCCGCGGGCGCAAAATGCCATCTCCCTCCCGAGCCGGGAAAAGGCGTGGTTGTTTATACACCGGATCACACGCCGCGGCGATGCCGTGATGATGAAAGGTTCGCGCAAGCTCCGGCTGGAAGAGGTGGTGGATTCGATCGGAGAATATGTCACCGGTTTGGAACAGGAGGCCGCCTGAGATGGTGCATGCAGCGTTCAACAGGTTGTTTCAGATGGGGGGGGCGGGGGCCTCCTCATCGGCAATGATGCTTATGGGTGCATTCCTGACGGCGTTCGCGGTCTCGGCCGCCTCGGGGAGACCGCTCATCGCAGTGTTGAGACGTTTCGGGATGATCGAGCGGACCGAAAAGACTCCCATAGAAGACAGCCGAATCCGGGCCGGGATCGAAGCGAAGGAAAACATACCGACGATGGGCGGGCTGATCATCGGGGCCGGCCTGGCGGGCGGCACGCTGTTATGGGGCGACCTCAAGAGTGCGGAGTTGTGGCTGTGTCTGGGATCTTTCGTTCTGCTGGGCGCATTCGGAATGTTGGATGACTATTTGAAAGCACGGGGGGCCGGTCGGCGGGACAGGGGCCTGAGAGTCCGCTCCAAGCTGCTGTTTCAGGGAGCTGTGGGGCTGGGCCTGGGGCTCATGTACTGGATATTTGTCCGTGCCGCTTTGCCGGAGATCGATTGGCCTGTGCCGGGGCATGGTTACCTGCTCTCCAACCCGGTGCTGTGGCTGGGGGCGAGTGTCCTGGTCGTGGGGGTTCTGAGCAATTCCGTTAACGTTGCCGACGGGATGGACGGCCTGGCCGGCGGACTGTCGGTGGCGGCATTGCTTCCCCTGGCGCTGCTTGGCGCCCTTGTCGGTCCGGACGTTCCCGGCATTTCCGGCGGAGCCGCGCTGTTCTGCGCCGCGCTGGCCGGTGCGATAATGGGTTTCCTCTGGCATAACGTCCATCCGGCGCGGGTATTTATGGGCGATACCGGCGCTCTGGCCATAGGCGGGAGTTTCGGGCTGGCGGCTTTGTTCAGCGGTTACGGGCTCCTTTTGCCCGTGCTTGGTTTTGTTTTCCTCGCAGAGTTCGCATCGTCGGTGATCCAGGTGCTCGTATTCAAGGCCACGGGACGCCGCATTTTTCCCATAGCGCCGATCCATCATATTTTTCAACAGAAAAAGTGGCCGGAGATGCGAACGGTCGTCCGGTTCTGGATCGCGGGCATGCTCTGTTCGATGGCGACGCTCGCCCTGGCGGCGACGTTGATCGGTATGAGCTGAGAGTGGTTGGTTGTTGAAAGTTATGTTTTTTCATTCTGTTTTCCGGGATTGTGAATGTCCATAGCATCGGGTCAATCCATGCAGAATCCGTCGTATACCGCGCTCCCGGAGCAGGGGGGTGCAGAGCAGCGGGCTCCGTGCTCCCTGCTGGGGCCGGCGGGGCGGACGGGCGCGATAGCGGCCGCACTTGTCCTGCTGAGCGTGATAGTGGTCTCCGCTGCGCAGACGGCGGGCGGCGGGGAGGCGCAGTTCGGCCGTGCGGTTCTGAACCGGCTCCTGTGGGTGATACCGGGTGTTGCGTCCTTTGCAGTCGGTCGGTGGATTCCGTACGGTTTCTGGCGGAAAAACAGCACGTTGCTGCTGGGGGCGGCGTTTTTGACCCTTGTGCTCGTGCTGTTTCCTTCCGTGGGCAGGAGTGTAAGCGGCGCGCGCAGGTGGATCAGAATCGGTCCCGGGCTCGGATTCCAGCCCTCGGAGTTTGCCAAGCCGGTGCTGGTGATATGGCTGGCGGCCTGGTGCGCGCGATGTCATGAGGAGGGAGACAGGACGATGCGGGAATTCAAGAACGGGCTGCTGATCCCCGGTCTGATCATCGTAATAATTGCCGGGCTCATTTTGAAGGAACCAGATTTCGGCACGGCGGCGGTCACGGCGGCGACCGGCTTCACGTTGCTGGTCATTGCCGGCGCCTCCGTCATTCAGGCGGGGCTTTGTCTGCTGGCTTCGGCCCCGATCATTCACCTTCTGATTTTTACCGAGCCATACAGGATGCAGCGTATAAGTACTTTTATGTCGCCATTGTGCGACGTGCGCGGCAGCGGGTATCAGCTCGTGCAGTCCCTGGGCGCCATAGCTTCCGGCGGCCTGTGGGGTCTCGGGCCGGGCGAGGGCGGCATAGCATACTTGCCCGCGGCGTCCAATGATTTTATTTTTTCGGTCATTGCCCGCCAGTTCGGTTTCCTCGGCGCCGCGGTGGTGATTGCCGCATTCGGATGGCTGTTGTGGGAAGGAGTTCGCATAGCCTTGAAAGCACCGGATATGTTTGGTTTCACACTGGCGGCGGGGATAACGGCCATGGTATGTATCCAGGCGGCCGTGCATATGGCTGTGGCCACCGGTTCGGCGCCCACGACCGGCATAAGCCTGCCGCTGGTCAGCGCCGGCGGTTCGTCACTGTTTTTCACGTTATGGGCTCTGGGGATATTGTGCAACATTGCACTTTCATCGGAGGCACACCCATGAGCGCCCCCAGGTTCCGGCAAGAACGGCCGCGCACACAACAAGCCGGCAAACCGGCGGCCGCGACGGTAATGAGCGCCCCCAGGTTCCGGCAAGAACGGCCGCGCCCCGCAGCAGCCTCCGGTGCGTCAGCGTTCGTGGTCTTTGCCGGCGGCGGCACCGGCGGGCATCTGGTGCCGGCTCTGGCAACCGCACGAGCGCTGAAAGAGAAGGCGTGCGGTGCCGAATGTGTTTTTCTGACCAGCAGGCGGGCGCTGGAGTCGTTCCACGGGCTGTTGGGGGAGTATCGCACGGTTATCGCACCGGAGGTGCGCTGGCTGGGGGTGGGATCGGCTTTGCCTTTTGCATTCAGCTCGGCCGTATCGCTGGGGCGGACGCTCGATATGTTCCGCCGCCGCCGTCCCGATGTGGTGGTGGGAATGGGGGGTTGGGGCTGCGCCCCGGCCGTTATTGCGGCGCGGATGATGTCCATACCCACCCTCCTTTTCGAGGCCAACGCCATCCCCGGAAAGGCCGTGCGTATGCTTGCGGCGCTGTCGGATACGGTGCAGTTGCAATGGGAGGATAGCGCCGGGCGGCTGAAGACCGCCAGGACTTTGCCGTGCGGCACGCCCGTGCGGGCGGATCTGTTCGACGGAGACAGGCGGGAAGCGTGCAGAAGATATCGCCTGGATCCCCGTTGCTGCACCATGCTGGTCATGGGCGGCACGCAGGGCGCCCTGACCCTGAACCGGTTGCTGAAAGATGCAATAGGGCTTCTTGCAGCGCAGACAACACGTCTCCAGGTGCTCCATCTGACCGGGCCGGCTCATCTGGAAGAGTTCAGAGCGTTGGCCCCGCCCGAAGGGATCATTTACCGTCCGATAGGTTTCGAGGCAAAGATGCAGGGCGCCTATGCGGCGGCGGACTTTGCATTGTGCCGGGCGGGTGGCGGAACGCTGGCCGAGCTGTCGGCGCTCGGGCTGCCTGCGGTTTTAATGCCTTATCCGCATGCGGCCGACGGGCACCAGCTTGCAAATGCAAAAAAAATGGCGGAGGTCGGTGGGGCAATCCTTGCCGAGCAGCACAAGACCACGCCGCGTAAGCTTGCAAGGATCATCTCGATGCTGGTCGATCGCAAAGACCTGCGTGCGGAAATGAAAGCCGCGATGCGGTCGGCGGGGCATCCCGGGGCCGCCTGTGAGGTTGCGGATGCCGTGATAAGGCTCTCAGAACGGCGTCGCGGCGGTGCCGGCGGGCGGCGGCCGGCAAACGGTGAAAGTTACAGCGCATTATATTCTTTATTAGAAGTCAGAGACAACCCTTTTTAAGGGGAGGGCAGGGAAATGGCCGAAACCGAATTCAGTCAGGCGCAGTTTGACAATCAGCACTGGCATTTTGTGGGGATACTGGGCACCGGCATGCGGGCGCTGGCGCACTATGCAAGCGAACGCGGAGTCCGCATTACCGGCTCGGATGTGGAATCCACACCCAGCCTGGAGGAGCTCACCAGGCACGGCATAGAGGTCCACCTGGATCAAAAAAATTCTCATTTTGCCCCGGATACCAACAGGCTCGTCGTCAGCCAGGCGGTGGGGGCCGAGAATCCTGAGCTTATGGAGGCCCGCCGCACGGGGGTCGAGGTCGTTAAATACCCCCAGTTGCTCGGTGAATTGATGGACGCACAGCCCGGCATCGCTGTTGCCGGCTCGCATGGGAAGAGTACAACCAGCAGTATGATCGCTTTTATCATGCAACGGTGCGGACTCGATCCCTCCTACCTGATCGGCGCCGATGTGCCCCAGCTGGGGGGCGGTTCTCACTGCGGCGGTGGAAAATACCTTGTGGCCGAAGCCTGCGAATACAAAAGGTCGTTTCTGTATCTTAATCCCGAAATCGCAGTGATTACGAACATCGACCGGGAGCATATGGACTATTATCACGATATGGAGGAGCTGCAGGAGGCGTTCTGCCAGTTTGCCGGGCAGATCGGTCCGGATGGCGTGCTGGTCCTCAATTCCGACGACCACCACAGCGCGCAGGTGGAGGAGGCCGCAAAATGCAGGATCGTCCGATACAGCATGAAAAACGCCGACGCTGAGTTTTCCCTCAACAGGGTCTGGCGGGCAAAAAAACGCACCAATTTCAACCTCATTCATAACGGGCGTGATCTCGGCCGCTTTGCCCTGAAGTTGTATGGAAACCATAACATTTATAACGCGCTGGCCGCCATTGCCGTCTGCCATTGTGCGGGGATGGATCCGGCACGGGCCGCCGAAGCGCTCTCGGAGTTCGAAGGCGCCGCCCGCAGACTGCAATTGCTGGGCGAACCGTGGAATGTGGCCGTCGTGAGCGATTATGCACATCATCCCAACGAGATTAAAGCGAGCCTTGCCGCGACAAAACAACAGTTTCCCAACAGGCGCCTGTTCTGCATCTTCCAGCCGCATCAATATTCGCGGACCAGAAAGATGCTCGGCGAACTGGCAGATACACTCGAAGAGTCATGGATGGTGCTCGTGGCCGACATCTATGCGGCGAGAGACAGCGAGAGGGATCGCGAATCCGTCAGTTCGATGGACCTGGTAAGGCTGATTAACGAGGATATCGGGATGAAAGCGCATTACGTGCCCGACTTCGATGATATAGAAGATATCATCGTCAGGGAGGTCGTGCCCGAAGATGTTGTTCTTGTTATGGGCGCCGGCAACATCTGGCAGGTCGCACACGATATCGTTCCCAAAATCCGCAGCAAGGGGGAAAGGCAATGCTTTGCCGCTTAACCCGTACATTTCTTACAAAGCAAAATGGAAAACGCACCGCAATATAACGCTCCGGTAAAAGAACCGCTGAGAACCCTGACAAGTTTTCGCATAGGCGGGGAGCCGCTTTTTTACTGCAATCCCCGTGATTACGATGCATTGAGCCGGGCGTTGCGGGAATGCCGCGAAAAAAACATGGATTTCAAAGTTCTGGGCGGGGGATCCAATCTGCTGGTGGAAGATTCCAGCCTGGACTTCGGGGTCGTGCATATATGCAGTCCGGGGTTCAACTGGATCGGGGGCGGCGCTGGCGATCGTGTCCGTTTCGGAGGCGGGGTTCCCCTGGCCAGGATGCTCCGTTTCTGCAAAAAGCACGGTCGGGGCGGAGCGGAGTTTCTGGCCGGTATTCCGGGGACCGTGGGGGGGGCCGTTGCCGGCAACGCCGGGGCCTGGGGCCGGTCTGTGGGGTCGCTCGTCAAAAAAGTGGTCGCCGTGGATAAGGACGATAAAAAACACGTTTTGGGGGAGAAAGATATGGACTTCTCCTACCGACGTTCCAATCTGGACGGTATGATCATTACGGAAGCGGAGTTCGAGTTGCCGCCGCGAAGCGCCGCATTGGTGTCGGAGCTGATAAAGAACAACATCGGCAAAAAAAAGGGATGTCAGCCCACCGGCAGGCCGAACGCCGGATGCATATTCAAAAACCCCGGAAACGAATCGGCGGGTAAGCTACTGGATATGTGCGGCTTTAAAGGATGGGCGCTTGGCGGCGCCAGGGTCTCTGAAGCGCACGCCAACTTTATCTGTAACGATCGTAAGGCCGCCGCGGAAGATGTGTTCCTCATGATCGAGGAGATGAAAAAAAAGGTGAAA
>PUMZ01000351.1 GCA_003551565.1 Candidatus Brocadiaceae bacterium
AGGCCCCGTCTGGCTGTCGGAGCGAAAATGTCAACAGGACAGCGCCTGAGCGGGGCGCTCGTGGGCAATTTGTGGACCGATCCGCGCGGACGGCTGTGGCTTTTTTTCGACCAGCGGTTCGGCGATCCGCAGGGCCGCATCACCAACTGGCATATCCGCTGCGACGATCCGGACGCGGCTCGGCCCTCATGGTCAAAGCCTGTCTGTTTCGCCGAGGGATGCACGCTGAACAAGCCGACAGTGCTCGGGAACGGGGACTGGCTGCTTCCGGTCTCCGACTGGCATGGGAAGACCGCCCGCGTCTATGCCTCCACCGATCAAGGCGTCTCGTGGGTGGAGCGTGGCAGCGTGCGCTTTCCCCACTGGAAGTTCGATGAACACATGACGGTGCAGCTGCGCGACGGCCGGCTGTGGATGCTTGCACGCACGAAGGACCAGCCATACGAGAGTTTTTCCAAAGATCACGGCGCGACGTGGAGCGAGCCGCGCCGGGCGGCTACGGTGCAAAATCTCAGTTCGCGGTTCTTCCTCCGCCGGCTCCGGTCGGGCCGCATCCTGCTGGTCAAGAACGGTTCGCCCGCCGAGCGGTTGCCGGAACGTTCGCATATGAGTGCCTGGCTCTCCGATGACGAAGGCCAAACCTGGAACGCCGGCCTGCTGCTGGATGAACGCTGCAGGGTGTCGTATCCGGACGGTTTTGAGGCGCCCGACGGTCTTATCCATATCCTCTATGACCGGAACCGCCATACCGACGCGGAGATTCTGCTGGCCAAATTCCGTGAAGAGGACATACTGGCCGGCGAGGTTGTTTCCGGCGATGCGGGACTGAGAATACTTGTGAACAAGGCCACCGGCCCGAAGCCCGAGGTGCTTTATAACGGCATAGATCTGCCGTTTCCGTGGCCGCCGCGCTACCGCGACCCCGACTCCGCCGAGCCCATGCCGCTTCCGTATAACCGATGGCCTCACCGACCGCATATAATCCCCATAGATGTCGGACGCCAGCTCTTCGTGGACGACTTTCTCATCGAGGAAACCTCGTTGACGCGCCTCTTCCATCGGGCACGGAAGTTCCACGACAATCCGGTTTTTCAGGCCGAAACAGTGCGCGAGCTGGCCCCCTCCGAACAGGGTGAATGCGGTGAAGAGGCGACCACGTACCTCGGACACGGCGGCCTGTTTTACGATCCGGCCGAGCGGCACTTCAAGATGTTCTACAACGCCGGATGGCGTGGCCCGCTCTCACTCGCTACAAGCACCGACATGAAGACGTGGACGCGTCGCGGAGAGCTTCTTCCCGAAGGTCTGCACTGGGACGGACCGGAACTTGCCACAGCCGGCTCCGACAGCTGCGTGTGGCTCGATCTGAACGCGAAGAACCCGGCCGAACGTATCAAATATCTCACCTGCTGGACGCATGCCGGGCCGGAGGAGCGCCCACGGAGCTTCAGCCACACGCTCCATGTCTCCGACGGCAAGAACTGGTCCGATGCCGTACCGACGAGCATCATCGCAGGTGATTACTGTTCGTTCTTCTACAATCCCTTCCGGCGGAAGTGGTGTTTCAGCATCAAGAAAAACACCTCCCGCGGCCGCGCTCGTGACTACTATGAAAGCAATGAGTTTAAGGAAGGCGCCGACTGGGCCGGGGCCGTATACTGGACCGGCGCCGACAGACTGGACGCCCCTGAGCCGGAAGGCCGTTACCCCGGCGCCGGCAACACGCCCGAGCTCTACAGCCTCAACGCCGTCGCCTACGAGAGTTTGATGGTCGGCATGCACTATATTCACCGGGGCCCTGACAACACTGACTGCCGGGAGGGAAAATTCCCCAAGCTGGTGGATCTTGAACTCGGCTTCAGCCGCGACGGTTTCCACTGGGACCGCCCGGATCGCCGCGGCTTTATCGTCGGCTCACGCGCCGAAGGGACGTGGGATCGCGCCTATCTGCACAGCACGGCCGGGGTCTTTGTCGTGCTCGGCGATCAACTCGTCTTCCCCTACTGCGGTTTTTCCGGTGCCGCGCCGGGCGGCCGACGCGGCATGTATACCGGCGGCTCCATCGGCATCGCTACGTTGCGGCGCGACGGATTCGCCTCGATGCACGCGGGCGGACGGGAAGAAACGCTTCTGACCCGGCCGGTCATATTCAGCGGCCGGCACCTGCACGTCAACGTCGACAATCCCGGCGGCGCGCTGGCCGTCGAGGTCTGCTCCCAAGCCGGCGAGCCGCTTCCCGGGTTGACCAAAGCCGATTGTATTCCGGTCGCCGCCGACAGCACGAAAACGATGGTTGAGTGGAAGGGAAAAAACACGATAGAAGAACACGCCGGCCGCCCCGTGCGCTTCAGGTTCTACCTGACCGGAGGCGACCTGTACGCGTTCTGGGTCAGCGGCTCGCAGCGCGGTGAATCGGGCGGATACGTGGCCGGGGGCGGACCGGGGTTTGAGAATGGGCGGGACGTTTGAAGACATCACATTTTTACCTCAATAGGGGCTTACAGCCCCAAAATCCCCCCCGAAAATTGCCTGCAAGCCCTTTTTTCGAGCCCATAGCAGACATATCCTGTTGTTGGAAAGCACGATAGCGTGGTCCGGCCCCAAGTAGAAGTGGAAAGCACGATAGCGTGGTCCGGCCCCAAGTAGACAAGAGATGAATAAGCTCGCAGCACCTCGTCTAAACCCATTGCAGGGTTGGAACATGGGCTCACGGCAATCTGGTCGGTCTTCATTTCACTCCTCCCCCCTCGTCCGGCGATCCGCGGACGAGAATGCGATGAGCAGTACAGCGTCCATCTGCCCGATATTGCGCGCCTGGTGCGGCAGATTAGTCGGGAGCGTAATGACATCACCTTCGTTCAATTCAACGCTCTTGCCCCCCTCGATAACGTGCTCTATCCGGCCCTGCAGAACGGCAAGGACTTCCGAGCAGTTGGGGTGACTATGCAGGGGGTTCTCAAACCCCGGTTTTATAATGCACTTTCCGACGGTCATGTCGCCGGAGTTCCCAATACTGGCGTTGGCATACCATGTCAGCCGCCCCCAATCCTCTTCCACCGTATCACAATCATCCGCACGTATAATCGTTGCTTTCTGTTGATTCGACATACTATTTTCTTCTCCAGTTAGATTGCATCGTATTTTCTGTTGCTCTGTAGATTATCAGCATACCACATTGGTCACTGCATAATGATACTCAACTCCAACGTCTTTATCAATAAGATCGGGTATATTACCTGCCACTTTCAAAACATCTTATAGCTATTAAAATCATGCTATTCATCCAGAGGAAGTCCGACGGGAATAGAGCTTTTGTGCAACTGCCAGGCGTAGCCGCCGTCCGGCATTTGACGCGTTCTCCGCGGCGCAGATGTGCCAGAAAGCAAGCGCCGCCTGCCTGTGCGTTCGCACCTGTCTGCGTCGCGGAAGCGACAGGCAGGCGCAGACAGGCTGTATTCTTATACGCGAAGCGCAGCTTTCTAAAGCAGATGTGCCGCTGGAGGCTTGCCCGAAGGGCAAAGCGCTGTTTGTTCCTGTTTCTCTCCAGTGTGGTAAAATATTGCAACTCAATAGATGCTGTTAACGTCAAATTTTAATTCGTTTATCCTGATATATGTCGTTGCTTTGTGAGAAATGCAGGCTGTCGGGGCTGGGTGTGGACAATCAATACGGTTCCCCGCGGCTCACTCCGTTCACCGCGGGCTATTGTTGTCGCCGCCCCTGCCGGGACTCATTCCAATAGAGGCCAGGGGAAAAGCTTTCGCTCAGACCCGAAGGACGCGCCCGCAGGGCCTGCCAGCAGCAGGCAGGTCAACCAACGTTTTGTCCGGCTCAGATACGCGCTCCAGGGGTATGGCCGAAAAGGCCTGAAAGGCCGCTTCAAGCGTAGCCGAGGTGTAAAGATGTGCCGTTTCATGGAGCGGATCGCGCCAGCGAAGCCGGCAGCCGCCAAAAGCGGCTCTCGCCGTTGGCGTGGCGATCCGCGGGTGATTTGCCCGGTCCAATCCACCCCGGGTTTCCTTCGGTCACCCGGGCTAAAATGTCTCGCCCGTTTCGCGGGCTCAAGAAATAGACGACTGAATGCCATTGCCAATCGCAATCTTTAACCTTTTCGGCCGCGCTGTGGAATCTGAAGCACTGAGGAATGCGACTTATCATACTGCTTTTACATCCTTTATCTTGAATTTGCTTTTGGTTTATGAAAAGCGGGTCAGGATCCCGTTCAACATATATCCTGCAACAGTGCAGGCGAAAGCGGGAAGGCAAAAAATAAGCCCCGGAGCGCCTGAAAAGGCATTCTGAGGCTTTGTTTGATGGTGGGCCCAAAGGGATTCGAACCCCTAACAAACGGATTATGAGTCCGCCCCCGCATAATCACATCTTCCTAAAAGACAATGAATTAGGAGCTGCCTGAAATCCTTCTAGGCCATTTTATGGACCGCTCTATTTGCCACCCAAAAAGTGCAACCAATGTGCAATACATGCAATTATTGTGCAATTACAAAATAGGAACCGGCACCCCGTTTACTTTGACAAAAAACTGCAAGTGTTTTCTGGGTAGTCTTTCCTTCGACATCTACTGTACATCCCTGAGTAACACTCCGCTTGGACTTGACTTTTGAAGCTATAAGATATAACATCAATATATGGGATTCGAATTTGATCCAGAAAAAAGCAAATCAAACAAGGAAAAGCATGGCATAA
>PUMZ01000238.1 GCA_003551565.1 Candidatus Brocadiaceae bacterium
CAGCGTCCTCGATGGCTCGGGGCGAGATGCAATAGGTTTCCGGATCGATGTCGACGACCACTCCGTTGGCTCCAATATCCAGCGCCGCCTGCAGGGTGGCCACCCACGTGAGGCCCGGCACGATAACTTCGTCACCCGGTTCGACTCCCACCGCCTGCAGTGCACACTGGATGGTGACCGTTCCGTTGGCGAGAAGTGCACAGAAGCGGCTTCCGATAAAACTGGCGAATTCGCGGCAGAACTCGCTTTCGTGCGGCCCGTTCCAGCTCCATTGCCCGCTCCTTACAACGGCCTCCATCCATGCCGCTTCCAGACCGCCTGCAACAGGCCACGGCGGGGCGGAAATTGTTACTGTGGGTGGGCCGCCCCTGAGAGCAAGTCTGCTCATAGCATTGATTTTCTTGCAGGATTATGGGGGATATAAACAAGAACGAACATATTTTGATTCCGAGTATTATACTGTTTGCGTTGCGGGGTGTAAATAGATAAAATAAAGAATCTCATGGAAAAAATAACGGAAGAAAGCGTAGCCGACATGACGCTGTCGGACTGGCTCAGGGTAGCCATAGCCTCTGTGGCGACCAGTAAGGGGCGGGAGTTGCTTTTCCCGGCATCACATGGATGGACGGGGACAGATGGAAACAATTATTGTTGCGAATGCCGCCGCTTCCACGCGATCCATGCTCACAGCCATCCTGAGGTCGCCATCTCCACGGGAGGGCGCACGGTGATGGAACTGCACGATGGGCCGGTGCCGATGGATTATCCTTCGGTGATGGCTGTGGAGCCGGAGCTTATGCACTGTCATGCCGGTTCTGATGCGGCCGGCGCCCATGCAACCATGTGGCTCGTGTTTTCCGGAGACAGCGTGCTCGTGCAGAATATACTTTACGTACCGTCCGGGCGCTGGTTGGCCAGGGACAGAATCCACAGGAGCGGGCGCAGCATAGAGCAGTTCAGGGATAACCTGTCCTCCGGATTTTACGCCGCCTCGGAACGGGGCGGGGAACGCTTTCGTATGGAGCTTATGGATATTCTGCATCAGGCGTATCAGCACCTTGCCAGGGCCGAGCTTGCCGGCAGTGGGGGGGGCGCGCCCGAAGCCGTCAATACGCCTCTGATTGAATATATAGCAAGCTATATCAAAGACAATCTCCGTGAAGATATTACGCTGAAGTTTCTGGGACAGGTGGCGCGTCTGAGCCCCAACCACCTCAATTCACTGTTCAAGAATCATTATGGCGTTACAATACATGCCTTTCTTATCCGGTGCAGGATGGACCACAGCATGGAGCTGCTGAGGAATACAACACTCAGGGTAAAGCAGGTAGCGCGGCAGGCGGGCTATGAGGATCCGCTTTATTTCAGCAGGGCTTTCCGTGATTATTATGGAATATGGCCGAGCGAGGCGAGGACTTCACGTTCCTCCACGTTTTCAAAAGTGTAATCCGTGGTTGCGGAGGCGGCAGAAAGCAAACGCCGCCTGCCCGTGCTCAGGCCCGAAGGGCCGATCTCAACAAAATAGCCCGGGGAAGCGGGGAATACGCAACACAACCAGGCCCCGCAAGGGGCGAAACAAAATCCGGTATATTAACTATTGTTTTTGGTTTATGATGCGGGCTAACGTCTTGCAAGTCCTGTGTGCCGCAGGCTTCGCGCAAAATTCGTGGATTGTGGCACAGGCTCAGTATGTACCCTCAGGCGTTGTTGGGATTGCCGGGAGTTGCTGCGGCGCGCAGTTTTTCCAGCATCTTCGAAGGCGTTTCGCTCCGGATCAGCTCCTTGCGAACCGCTTCGTCGGTTGTCGCCTCCGAAATGCCCCGTGCAATCTGAATCTGCGCGTCGGGGTCATTTTCCGGGGTAAGAGCCAGGAATATGAGCTGGACGGGAAGTCCGTCGCTGGAATCCCAATCGAGCCCTTCCGGCGAACGGGCCAGAAAGACTGCAGGGCCCTCCAGCCCTTCCAGCCTGGCGTGGGGAAACGCAACGCCTCCGTCCAGGGCGGTTGTCATCTGCCGTTCGCGATCGAGAACGGCCCGGGTGATTTCTTCGGCTGAAATCCCCTTTATGGCTCCCGCAGTTTTTTGGCAGATTTCCTCCAGGGCCCCTTCCTTATCGTTGGACTCGACGTAGGGTATAAAATGATTGAGGGGCAAATAAAGCATCCAGTCGCGCTTTTTGACCTGCCGGAGTATTTTACTCATGCCGGGCCCGGCAATCATGGAGGAGACCACGGCCCCAAACACGATCGCGACAAAAACGGTTTCCGTTATAACTTCATACTCAAGCGCCAGCATCCCGATAACTATCTGCATCTGGCCGCCGGGGATATGTGCCAGAGCAATGAATTTGCTGTGAGCATGCCTCTGCCGTATGAAACGGCCTCCGAGGTAGGCGCCGATGTAACGGCCGAAGACTCCTATGAAGAAGATGAACAGGACGAGGAGAAGGTCGAACCGGCCGATGAAATCGAGGCGCAGGGCAATCGAAGCGAAAAAGACAGGCACAAGCACGGCATGGACCATCTCGGAGAAAACCCTTTTGGTCCTCTCCGGCAGCAGATCTGATTCCCCGGCCATTATTCCTGCTATAAAAAATCCAAACAGCGCATGGATGCCGATCCAGGTGGTTATGGCGCCGCCAACAAAACCGGCCAGACAGACCAGCGTTAGCGATGCAGCGGGCTCCGGCACATGACAGCTGCGCAACCACCCCAGCGTCTTATTAAAAACCCTCGGCCCGAGGGCGAGGAATACAATCGCGAAAGAAAGCGTAGCCAAAAGCACAAAAGCAATCGTGCCGAGTGTAAAGACCGCCTCGGTAAAAAATCCCAGTATAAGGGCAAACACAACCCAGCCGGCCACGTCATTGATAGTAAGGGCCGACATGATCAACAGGCCGATATCCGTGCGGTAAACCTGAAGCTCCTGGATGATTTTTGCCGTCACAGGCAGCGCACTGATCGTCATAATGGCGCCCACAAAAAGGGCAAAGCCAATTATGGTGCCTTCTTCCCCCAGATATTCCCGCGGCATAAACAGGCACGGGATAAAGGCGATGGCCATCGGAATGATCAGGTCGGTCAACGAAAGGACAGTTGCCGGGCCGCGCTGCCTCCAGGCGGTGGCCAAATTGGTGTCGAGACCGGCGTCCAGCATAAAAAACAGGATGCCGATCCAGGCAAATGTATCGAGCATGTTTTTCTGTACGGCCTCGGGTGGGAAAAGTACTTCCTGGAAATTCGGGGCAATCCGGCCTAAAATGGTGGCGCCGAGCAGGACGCCGACAAGTATCTCCGCCGTAATGGTGGGCTGGTCCATGCGCCGGAACAGTTCCCCAAGCCCCCGGGCCAGACCCAGGAGCACGGCCAGCTGTATGAGAAACATCAAAATGTTATGTTCGCTAATATGTTCCATCCGGCATGTGCAACATTTCAGAAAGGAATGGTTTTTTCGGCCATCGCGTGTTGAAAGCTGCTATGAACTCCCCGGTGGAAGAACAGCCTGAAATAACGTGGTCCACTGCGGATCTGCATGGGATTTCCCTCGTTCCCCCGTATATCCTCCGACTCCCGGTTGCGGTCACCAAACACCGCGTTTGCAACGCCGCGCGCGGAAACCGTTTCGATGAATACTACCGAGCAATTATATAAAAATGCAGATTTTTTTGCAAGATTTCGCCCACTCCACCGTCTTGCCCCGCTTTTTCATAATCATATAACGGCAACAATCAATTTGCCCGCTTATTTCACGCGTTCTCCGTGGTACAGGTCCGGCAATCCGGGGGAAAAGCCCCGTTTTTTTGACACGCCCGAGGCAAGGCGTATAATAAAGACCACGAAAGAATAGCACGAGTTGTCGTAGCCGGAGTTCCTCACGTGGGAAGCAATGGCAAAACCCTATACCGCACCCGGGAATCAGGCCGCCTTCCATGGCTGCAACGCATAAGATAACACCTGCAAACTGGAAACATACGGGCCGTTTTTGTCTGACGGCATTCTGTATGGATTTTGCCACCGGAATGCTCCTCGTCGCTCTGCCCTATACAATCATGCAACATGGCGGCGATTCCATGTCTCTTGGTACAGCGTCCGCATTAAGAAGCCTCGGCTACGGAGCCTCATGCCTGTTTCTGGGACACCTTGCAGATGTCTTTAACCGTAAGGCTTTGATTGCAGCAAGCGCGACTTTCATAGCCATCAGTTTTTTTCTTATTGCTTCCGCTTCCAGCCTGAGTGCACTTTACGTCGCCATGGTCATCTGGATGGTCGCTCTGGGCCCATTCTGGCCCTCGGTATGGTCATGGCTGGCGGATTCGCACGATCCGCTCCATCTCGGACGGGCAAGCAATGCTGCAAACCTTTCATGGAGTCTGGGAGGCATGGGCGGTGGAGTCATCGCCGGCTGGCTATTCTCGCATTTCGGTCATTTTGTTTTCCTTATTGCGATTGCACCCGTCCTGCTAGCCTGGTTTGTTCTGGGGTCATATGCCTGCCCCCACAAACAGCACACTCAAAAAAATGATCCTGCCCCTGACCAGAACAATACCAACCGCAGCGTCGCGGCAGGACTCCTTGCAACTTTTTCAGCCGCATCGCTCGCGGGTCTTCTCGGCGGCGTGTTCCCGGCTTTCGGCATAACCATCGGTGTCGATGCCAGGATCTTCGGTTTTCTCCTGGCCTGCTCCGGTCTGGGCCGGACGGCTTTGTTTCTGGCTGGTATCCGATGGAGTGGCTTTACAGGTGAATGGCGGTTCGTATTCATTATCCAGGCAGGCGCGGCCTTCCTCGTGGCCGGGATTGCGTTCATACCTGCGTTATGGTGGCTGGTTACAACGTTCCTTGTTGCCGGCGTATGCCTGGGCGCCTGTTACTACCGCGGATTGCTCAGTATCCTTGAAATCCGCGGGCCCCGCGGGTTCAAAACCGGATTGTTTGAATCGACGCTGCTTTTCGGTATCATGCTCGGCGGTTTCTTCGGCGGATATCTGGCCAACACGTACGGCCTGCACGCCCCTTACCCTGTGGTTGCCGGGCTCACCTTCCTGTTTATTCTTCTGCAAAGCTTCCTTATCCTGCCCGCCAGGCGAGAAGGCAACGTCTGATACGGCCGCGGAATGCCATGGCGCTTCCGCACTCCCGGGCTCCAGCGTGCCCAAAAAGTGAACGCCGTAATTTGCGGCGACAACTGATTTTTGATAGAGTACAGGTAGGCTGGCTCAGCCGAAGCGGCTTTCCGCTTCGGAAGCGCAGAAGATTTGATGTCAATGCACCCGCTCGACCCCGAATTCTCCATGGACCTTCCCACGTTATGAAAACAATAATGAAAAGAAAAGGACTGATCGCAGGCATCATACTTGGCTTTGCTCTGGGCGTGTATTTCGGTCCGGTGGTGGCGTTCTCCGGTCGGGGAAACGGCAACAGCGAAAACGCGTGGCGGGAGGAGTTTTTCGACCCGCTGCTGGAGGCTGTGCACCATATTCAAAACAGTTATGTTGACGAGGTCTCCCCCGGGGAGCTTCTGAAAGGAGCTTACAACGGCATGATGAACGAACTGGACGACTACAGCTCTTTTATACCGGAGGGCAGGCTCCGGCAGTTCGAAGAAGATACCCATGGGGAATTCGGCGGGCTCGGCATACAGATATCGTTCGATCCTTTTGAAGAAATCCTCCGCGTGGAAGAACCGATCCCTGGCACACCGGCTTTCGATCAAGGGGTGCTGGCTGGCGATATAATAACGGAAATCTACGATTACGAGACCGAACAGCATTACGAGGCACGGGAGTTTGAATCCGTGCATGACGCCGTTGAGGTGCTCCGCGGAGATGCCGGTACGGACGTGCGCATCACGGTCATTCATGAAGATTCCGGAGATGAAGAAGAATTGACCATAACGCGCGAAATGATCGAACTGCCCGGCGTGCAGGGGGTCGGCATGGTCGAAGCTGACGAATGGGATATCGGGTATATCTACACTCCTTCTTTTCACGAGAGAACGACCGATGACCTCCGGGACGCCGTGAAGGAACTTCAGGAGGAGGGTATGCAGGGTTTGATCCTTGATTTCCGTTTCAATCCGGGCGGTCTGCTCTCAAGCGCCGTAGAGATCAGCGATATGTTTCTGGAGGAAGCGACGGTTGTCAGCGTAAAGGGGCGAAACACGCCGGAGCAGACGTTCGGGACCGAAACCGGTGATGTCCTGTCCGATGTGCCGCTCGTTGTACTGGTCAACAGCTACAGCGCCAGCGCATCCGAGATATTTGCCGGCGCGATCAAGGATAACGGCAGAGGGTTCCTCGTGGGCGAACCCACCTTCGGCAAGGGAAGCGTCCAGTCGGTTATTCCGCTTCAGCAGCATACCGGTGCGCTTATGCTGACCACCGCAGCCTATTATACTCCCGACGGCACCCATATCGAAGACGAAGGAGTCGAGCCGCACATCGAGGTTGTTCTCGAAGATGAAGACAACCGCGAGCTGGGAATGCATCTCTCAAGGATGGATAACCGGAACCGCGAAGGCGATGCAGAGGAAAAGGACGAATTCGAAGATATCCAGCTCCACAGGGCAATCGATGCGATGAAAACGCTGCTTATAACCGGCACGGACCCTGAGTAGCCGGACAATGAGGTTTTGCGATGGTGCAGCGTATACGAAGGCCCCGCTTTATCTCTGCACACTTTTTCGGCAGCGAATGCTGAGAGTCGGCCCGGCGATAAGCAAACGGCATCAACGTCAATGCCGCCTTATGATCCCCCTGTCTTCCATCCACCTGGAACATGCTTCCCCCCATTCCCCGAACGGATGGATTCGCATCCCACCGCCATGCTCGCCTTTCTCATAGACGTGGAGTTCTGCGGGAATACCGGCCCGGGTGAGCGCCCTCAAATAAACTATACATCCCCGTTTTACCCCATCCATCTGCGATACCGCGATGAACGTCGGTGGAGCGGAGCTGGGAGACAGGTCCTCGGAAACTGCCTCAGGCCCGGTGTTATGCGCCTTTCCTTGCGCCAGATAAGCCGGATAAACCAAAACTGCAAAGTCCGGCCTGCAGCTTTCTTCGTCTGCTTCATCAATGGGCTCATACAGCCTTTCACCGTCATTGCAGGATATCGTTGCCGAGAGGTGCCCGCCGGCCGAAAAGCCCAGCACACCGATCAGGTCAGGATCGATTCCCCAAGCCTCTGCATTGTGTCTGATGAGCCCCATAGCCCGTTGAGCATCCTGCAGGGCGTGGTGATACTTGGGAAACCCGTCCTCACGCCGCGGCACGCGGTATTTCAGCAGGATTCCGGTAATCCCTAAAGAATTCAGCCATTTTACAATCTCGACACCCTCTTCTTCAATAGCCAGGGAGTGGTATGCTCCGCCGGGAGAGACAAGCACGGCCGGAGTTTTACTACCTGTCCTTTCCGGCCGGCGGATGGTCATGGTAGGACGTCCAACATCAGAGATGCGCACTCCTCTGTTCTCTCTTTCCGGGGATCGAACTGACTCCGGACCGGTTTTCTGATCCTCATCCGGCGCTTGCTCGGGCCAAAGCTGCAATGTCAGCGCCCGGTGGCCGAGTGCTTCCTGGATTTTTTTGTCAGCTTCTGTAAGTTCTTCAACACCGCCCGCAGCGCTGAAGAGGGGGAGCATCGGTAGAGCAAACAATGCCAGTTTTAAAACCATTTTTCCCAATGAATTAGAACCTCCGGAAACAGATTGTTGACTCCCCAGCTTTTTGCCGCAGATGCGCCGCTGAGGACGCGCCCGCAGATCCTGCCTGCAGCAGGCAGGTCAACCGCCGTTTGTCCTGCGCCGATACACACTGTAGAATCTGAAACCCTTAAGAAAGCGACTTATCATACTGTTGTTACATCCTTTATATTAACTATTGTCCTTGGTTGATGAAATATGCGGTTTGAAATGCTTCAATCCAGGAGATCATCCAGATCAAATTCTTCCACCTCGTCCTCTTCATCATCCGGCTCCGGAATTTCTATGCGTTCCCCCGGTTCGGGGACCTCGGGCTCTTCCGGCACCTCGACCTTTAAAAGCTCAAGCTCATACATACTCTCGCACTCCGGACATGCGAAAGCGGGTTGCACCGGTTCATCTTCTGCAATATCCATCATTTCAACCGGCTCTCCCTCCGGTTCCTCAGGCTCAGGAAATTCTAAGGTCAATTCATCTTCCTCCGGTTCATCCTCATCGGGCTCCGGCAGTTCAAAGGGATTATCATCCGGATTGTCCGGGTTCCCGTCACTGGAACCGTCCTCCGGATCTTCGGCCTCCCGAATCCCGAGCCTGTATACGGCTCCGCATTCCGGGCATGCAAATGCAAATTCCGGTAGCCGCGTTGCAACAGCAGGGGAAACCGGCTCGGGCCATTCTGTAACCTCCGGTTCAGGAAGATCGATGTCTCCTTCCCCATCCGGTTCCTGCTGCAGAGGGCGATTGATGGGATTTTCGCCATCCTCCAGTTGAATCGGTCCTTCGGGTGCACCCCCAAAAGCAACAAAAGCGGCGGCAAAGACGAGAGCGACGCTTCCTGCAAACAGAAAACGGGAAATTTTGCTTTTTCCCAACATCTCTTCGGTGCCTCCTTTACGAAAGTTGCGAAAACTTGCACGCGTTACACACGTCAACGGTCGGGCAACGGTTCCATCGGCCTTTATTCACTGCACCGGCGGCGCCTCTCCTTCGGGCATCATCGGAGGCTGGGCTTCCATTGCTTCTTCCTCTTTCTCTTCCAGCCAGCCCTCGTTGATGTCGACTTCGCTGTCTTCCTGGATCTGCTGGATGTAGTCCGTCACATGTTCCTGCAGCATCATCTGTTCGAGACGGGGCTTCATCTGCTCAAAGTCGGCATCCTCCGGCATCATCTGCGCGTATTGATCGAATGATTCCCGAAGATCTTCTTCCGAGATATCCACTTTTTCGACCACCTCACGCTGAAGGAGAAGTTCTATCATGGCGGTCTCTTTTATCTCATCCTCGTCCAACTCAGCGGCCATAGGGGAATCCTCAAATTGCCGGAGCATCTCTCTGTATTCCTCCGAGTCCTCCACGCCCTGTTCCCGGGCCTCTTCCCGAAGCAGCCTCTGCTGGATCATCTCATCAAGCAAAAGGGGCTGCTGATGCTGGAGCTGTTGCTGCTGCTGAGGGGGGATGCGGTCGAACTCGTCGTAAAGATCCTGCAAGATGATATCCTCGCCCTCCACCGTCGCCAGAACGGTATCGGGTGCACGGTCCGGGTCTTCTATGTCCACCGGATCGGGCTCGGGCATCTCCTCCAGCATCCCCAAATCCCCGGTCCCCGCCTCCTCCGGCTCTGCATGTTCCAGAGATCCTTCCGGTCCCATGGGTTCCTCGTCCGGGCAACCGGTTAACATCATGGTGGCTGTAAGGAGCGAAATACTGACGACTCCCCCAACGACTGCGCGACGGATCCTCTTACTGAAAGGCATAGTCTTTATCTCCAATAAAGTGAACTGATTTCATTCTAAAACGAAGCTTGAAAATAAGGGGCTTCTGTATCAGCGCGATGGTGGCGCTTTTTTTCCCTCGGACCCCGGAACTTCTTCTGGTGCCATAGGGGAATCATGGCGTTTGGTTTTTTGAAAGGAAACGACAAGCGGTATTCCGTTTTGCAGGGGCAACCTCACGGTCGCCCCTGCTATTCCGGAACAAGTTCGTGGAGAGATGCGACAACATTGTCAGTTGCTTATATCCCGGGCAGTTCCACCGGTTCCTGCTCTTCCGGCTCCTGCGGATCGGGCTCCACAGGCATCATCGGAGGCCGGGCTTCCATTGCTTCTTCCTCTTTCTCTTCCAGCCAGCCCTCGTTGATGTCGACTTCGCTGTCTTCCTGGAGCTGCCGGATGTAGTTCATCACATGCTCCTGCAACATCATCCGTTCGAGATGAGGCTTCATCTCCTCAAAATCGGCATCCTCCGGCATCATCTGCGCGTATTGATCGAATGATTCCCGAAGATCTTCTTCCGAGATATCCACCTTTTCGACCACCTCCCGCTGAAGGAGGATCTCGATCATGGCGGTCTCTTTGATCTCATCTTCGTCCAGCTCCGCGACCATCGGGGAGGCCTCAATCTGCTGGAGCATCTCTCTGTATTCCCCCGACTCCTCCACGCCCTTTTCCCGGGCCTCTTCCCGGAGCAGTCTCTGCTGGATCATCTCATCGAGCAGCTCGGGTTGCCGATGCTGGATCTGTTGCTGCTGCTGAGGAGGGATGCGGTCGAACTCGTCGTAAAGATCCTGCAAGGTGATGTCCTCGCCCTCCACCGTCGCCAGAACGGTATCGGGAGCGCGGTCCGGGTCTTCTATGTCCACCGGGTCGGGCTCGGGCACTTCCTGATCCGGCATCCCCAAATCCTCGATATCTAGCTCTTCCGGCTCCTGGGGTTCCCGATCGGGGGCCTGCGGCATCTCCTCCAACTCTCCTCCCCCTTCCGGGGCATTCCGCGGCTCCGGCTCAGGGGACTGCGGCATCTCAAACTCCCCACCCGGTTCGCCGACGGGGTCGGCGGGCTGGCAACCGGTTAATGCCGAAATGGTGAATGCAACCGACACAACGACGCCTGCAGATAACCGTAACGTCTTCCAGTCTGAAAAAATGGCTGATACCTCCCGTATGCAATGAGAGTAATCCTGCATTGGGTATTACACGGCCGCCTGGTGATCAGGCAAGCGGCAGGGCTGCAACTCGCAGCCACAACTCTTCACCACTCAAAAAAACGTGATCCAATACCATCTGAATCGCGTTTTTGTTCTTGCTGCCTCTTTAGATATTTTATTGTCTTGCTACCTTAGTGCATTTTTCCCCGAAAATGTTCAATTGATTCACCGGGGGCGACTGCTGCGCCTGTTCCTGAATGCAGGAAATTGAAAAATTTGCCGTTATTCTGTACAATGGATAATCGGAGTTATATGTTGTTCACCGGTTTTTCGAAAAACATCCGCTTTCATTCCGCTACGGAGGTTTTGAGTATGCTGTGGTCACGCCCCCTGATCGTTCTTGGCTTTGCTGCTGCCGTTTGTGCCGTTGCCGCTCCAGGCGTTAAGGGCGAAGTAACACTTTACAACTATCCGGTACTGGCCAATGCCGAACACGTAGAGCCGGGGGAGGAGCTTGAACCCATCAGGATTACGGGGACCCGCAACGGACGATTTTCGGGTTCGGTAGCGGTGCGCTCCGAGAGCAACATTACCGGTCTGGAAGTTTCTGTCGAAGCGTTGAGCGGAGAGGGACGGAGCATCGGCGCTGAAAACATTCAGGTCCGCTATGCCGCTCCTTTCCCGCCGACCACAAGGCGTCGCCCGGCAGGTCTGGACGTTCTGCTGCCCTCACCGCCGGAGCGTTCGCATGTGGGCATATGGATCACCGTCACCGTTCCCGAGGATGCCGAACCGGGCGATTACGAAGGTCGCCTTACGGTGTCCGCCGACGGGTTGAGCGAGACCAGCGTTCCGGTCAAGCTGTATGTGGCCGGCTGGCGCATGTCGGATGCGAGCAGGTTCCGCACCTGGATCGACCTCCTCCAGTCGCCGGACACCCTTGCGCTGGAGTATGAAGTGGATCTCTGGTCGGAGGAGCACTGGGAACTGATTGCTGAATCGTTCCGGCAGATGAGCGTTCTCGGCAACAGCATCCTTTACATCCCCGTCATGGCCAGGACGAATTTTGGCAACAGCGAGTCCATGATCCGCTGGATTGAGACGGAGGAGGGTGAATACGAACACGATTTCTCCATTATGGAGCGCTACCTCGATCTGGCCCAAGAGCACATGGGAACGCCCACACATGTGGTTTTCGTGGTATGGGACCTGGTGCTGGCGGAAGATGCTCCGACTCCGCATGTGATGTCGGAGGAGGCCGTGGAGGCGCGCGAGGAACTCGCCGGCCGCGGACCGCGGGTCACGGCGTATGACCCGGCGACGGAGGAGGTCGATACGATCTTTTTGCCGCGATACGAGCACGAGGACAGCAGGGCCATCTGGCAACCGTTTTTCACGCGGCTGCGCGAGCGCATGCGGGAGCGCGATCTTGAGGAGGCCATGATGCTGGGCATGCTCAGCGATGCCATGCCAGCGCGGGAGGAAGTCGAGCTTCTGCATGAAGTTTCCGACGGCCTGACCTGGGTCTCACATGCCCACCCCAACCGTATGCGCGGTCGGTATTCCCGGGGGCCCAGATTCCGGGACACAGCATACATCGCTTATGAAGCCCACGTCTACCGCATGCGTTACCACGCCAACCCCGAACGTGATGAGCGGCTTTACGGGTGGAAGATTCCGGAGCTTAATGCGCATTTTGGACGCAACGGCCGCTACAACGGCCCGGCCCTCCGTGCGCGGATCCTGCCGGAGAAAAACATCACGGGCGAGCAGCGGGGTGTCGGCCGGATCGGCGCCGACTTCTGGTATGTTGTTGAAGACCAGCGCGGCCGGAGAAGAGCCGCCGCCTACCACCGTTATCCGGAAAACCTGTGGCGCAATATCGATATCGAGGGCTGGATACTGGCTCCCGGCCCCGACGGGCCCGTTGGGACGGCCCGTCTGGAAAACATGCGCGAGGGCCTCCAGGAGGCCGAAGCCCGGATCTTTCTGGAAAGCGTCATCCTCGATGAGGAAGCGCGCAGACTCGTTGATCAGGACACGCTGGAGCGTGCCCGGGCGATACTGGACGAACGCCAAATTGCCATCTGGCGAAGCGTCTGGCCCTACAATGATGATGTCCTGGAGCTCGGCCATCTCGGGGATCATGGCAATGCCCGCAATCCCATCGAGGCCGTATGGCAGGCCCTGAACGCCGCTGGACGCGATTTGCCCGGCTACTGGGACAGCGAGGCACGACAGATGCGCAGCGAGGCCGTAAGGAAAGGCCAGGAGTGGTTCGCGGCCTCCGATTGGAAGGGACGCAACCGGCAACTCTTTGATATCGCCGCCGAGATATGCAATACGCTTTCGGCAGAAGGAGTGGATACCTACCAGATCGCCCTGAATCTGCGGAAGGCCGGCGATTGAGCGGACCGGACGCAATGGGGCAAGGTGGATCATAGAATTTTGCCGCGTCCCATTCTGCCCTGACGTTTGAATACGATGTAAGGTCTCAGTGAACCACGTCATTTCAGGTGATTCTCCCGCCGGAACAGGCCCGGTGGGGACGAACGGGGTTCACTGAATATCTACGACGCAATAATGTTGCGTTTCAGTTTTGTCCGGGGAGGAAGGTTATGCTGGCTTTTGGGAAAGTGTTTTTGGTTTTGACGGCGGCGCTGGCTCTGTTTGTCTCTTCAACTATTGCATCAACAACGTATTATGTTGATTTTACGGATGGCGATAATACGGCGGACGGGCGTTCTCCACAGGCCGCATGGAAGCATGCCCCCGGCGACTCCAACGCCACGGACGGACCGGCCGATGTGGAGCTGGGGCCCGGCGATAAGGTCATGTTCAAAGGCGGTGTGCCCTACCACGGCTCCATCATTCTGGAGGTCTCCGGAGAGCCGGGTAACCCGATTGTTCTGGACGGCAACACTGACGGGACGTTCGGCGAGGGGCGGGCCATACTCGATGGCGGAAGGATCATCGATGAGTGGGCGGAGGTTGCATCGCAGAAAGATGCCGGGGGAAATCCCCTCTGGGAGCAGATCTTCTATGCGGACGTCGATGTCGACATTTCAAGCAATTTCGACCACGGCGCGTTCGTCCCGCACCGGGGGGCCCCCGGGGACCGGCAGGCGCCGTGGCAGCGCATCATCCTGACGGACGGAGACGCCGGCCTGCTGCCCATCGCTCAGTCTCCGAAGCCTTCCGATCCCTTCTATCCGGATCTGCCCGGCGATTTCTACGAATCGCCGCACGAGCTGGCCGATTCCTACCCCCACAAACTGTATTATGAAGAAGGAACGATCGGGAATCCCAACCTGCCGCTGATCGGCATCGCATCCGGAGAAGGGAGCGCCCCGGTTGTTGAACCGATGGACGGAGGGGCGGTGACCTTTGAACTCGATGAGAGTGTGGAAATCGCCGAGATCGGCGTTGTAGAACATTTCGATGCGGATTCCGATAGGGCGGTGGAACGGATCGCCTTCCTGGCCGACGGCGAGGAAATAATCACGGTCTCGCCCGCAAACGAACCTGATGCGATGCAGCGGTTTCGGCTCCCGGAGCCGGTCCGGGCGGGAACATTGACCTTCAAACTGCTCCACTCGGACCGGGAGATGGCGGACGAATGGACGAGGATCGCTCAGTTCGCGGCCCTGACACCCGATGGGGACAACGTGCTCGGAGGAGAAGGGCAGAAGACCATCCTGATCGACGAGGAGCGCCTTGTCGCCGAAGATCCCGACCGCTACGAAGGAAAGTTTATCGGCGTTCACGGAGGCAACAACCACGTGTACTTCGCACGTGTGGAAAAATACGACCCGGACAACCATCAGCTGATTTTGCCCGGGTTCGAGCCGAGAACCTACAGCCAGACGCGGTATGCCTTCTACAATTCCGTCAGGCTTATAGAGAATCCGGGCGAGTGGGCGATCAAACCGCTCGAGAACGGGCGTTCGCGCATCTACCTGCTTCCCGAACGGCTGGAAAACGGCCGGCCGGAGAACATCGGCTTCCCGGAGTTTCCCACCGGCATATCGATGGAGTCCGGTGCATCGCATCTTGAAGTCAGGGGATTCCTGATCCAGCGTTACAGCGGCGGCCGCGGCGGAGTCTACGTAGCGCGCAACAGGCCGCGTGCCCGCGATATCGCCATCTCGGACTGTGAAATCCGGTTTTTGAGCGGACATGCGGGTATAAGCCTGAACCACTGCGACGAGATCCACGTGGAGAACTGCCATATTCATCATTGTCCCGGCTGGACGGTGGGCATTTTCCTCAATCGCGTCAGCGATTACGCGGTGCTTGGCTGCTATCTGGACAAAAACGCCGGCAGCGGCATACGGCATTACGAGTGCAAGAACGGACTGCTCCGGGATAACGCCATCATGGACCATTTCGGCATGCATTCCAGTGCCATTAACGTCTATGAAGGGTGCGAGGATATCATTCTCGAACGAAATTACGTGCAGAATGTCGCGACGATCAACCGTAACGCCAGAAACATCACCTTCCAAAACAACGTGATCGACGGCATGGGCACAACGCGCAGTTTTGCCATCTGGCCCTCGGGCCGCGTGGGCGACTGGGACGGTATCATCAACCTCAGGATTCTGAATAATACCTTCGTGAATGCCAGGGAAGGCATCCTGGGGCACGGCAGCGGAGATGATATCGAGGGGCTGGAAATCAAGAATAACGTCCTTGCCCCCATCCGGGGTGATCTGCCGGCAGAGATTGAGAACAACATCTATACCGGTGCGGTTGACGAAGCGTTCATGAGCGAACAGTGCCGGGTCATCACCGATCCGAACGCGCTGTTCGTCGATCCTGCCGAAGGCGACTTCAGGCGCAAGGAGGGCGGCCCGGCCATGGACGTGGGGGCCGATGTCCCGCCGCCGCAGATTGATTAACCCGCTTTTTCATGCGTGCTCGGCGGTGCAGATGTGGCAGAAAGCATACGCCTGATTCTTTTCAACAACGAATATGAAAAGAATTAATAGTACGGCAAACGATTTTGTTTGTCCAGTACCTCGTGAATGGATTCAGGATGCACACCAGATGCAGACGCTTTTTTTAGGAAATATGCGTGTTAGTGCTCCATTTCCTGTGTTTCCCAGCAAAGGTCCCGTGGGGTAAAGACGATGCGTTCTCATTCTTGTTGATGGATGTGGAAAAACTCATGAAAACGAAAGGACAGATGGAAGCCGAGGTCAGTGAGGCCCTGATCCAGTTCGAAAGCGAATTCATGGGACGCGGGCCCGAAAAAGCAAAAACGTACCTTATGGATGACATCGTCATGGTGCGTCTGATGGGGATCCTCACGCCGGCAGAGAAGAACCTGGCCAAAATTGCGGACGGCGGCCATGGAAGGGAGCTGATAAAACAGGTCCGGAATGAATTGCTGGAGAAGGCCAGGCCCAGGCTGGAGGCCATTGTCGAAGATATAACCGGAGAGTCGATAAGAAGCCTGCATACCGATATCAGCACCTCGAACGGTGAACGAATAATTATGTTCATCCTGCAAAACCCTCTTGATCTTGACCATCCCGGCAAGTGACGTTTAACACCTTTTTCATGCGTTCTCGGTGGTGCAGATGCGGCAGAAAGCAAACGCCTGATTCTTTTCATCAACGAATATGAAAAGAATTAATATGTTGTGGAGGTGCCATTTGGCACAATCGAGGTTAAATCCACCGGCCGGGATTGCCTGCTGTCTGCACATGCAGAAGTATCATCCACCTCATGCCTTATACATAATTTACGAATGGTTTTTTGACTCCACTCGTCACGAGTGATATACTGACCTCGCATAATGGCCCATTGACAGGGGGTTGCGCACGATGCAACCAGCTGGCGATGCTGGCCGGTGGTTGTGTGGGGGTATGACCATCGGATTTTTTTGGTCTGGAACATAGAACGGCGTTGAGCCGGAGACATATCCTTACCGGATAGGTTGTCCGGAACATAAGCCGGCCCATAACCCGATCCGGGTTTATGTGCCGGATTTTTTTATGCCTCACTGTAAGATCTGGATTCTTATTGGATTATTTCCAATATTCACGCGTGCTCGGTGGTGCAGATGTGGCAGAAAGCAAGCGCCGCCGAAAAGGTCGCAACAGGTTCGTAGTGAGCCCCTTCAGGGGCTCCGGACTCCGGAATACGATGCTAACTCAGTAACGCCTGCCTGCCGGCAGGCAAGCATGAAAGCGTCCGCTGCGGGCCCGGTTTTCGGCCACGCCCCTGTGCCGGCATACTCAGGAATCTGCGATATGGAAAAATTGGTGACATCAAATTTGAAATTGGGCATTATAGCCGGCGGGCAACTGGGGAAAATGATGCTTCAGGATGCCAGCAAGTGGGACATTATCACATATGTGCTGGACAACGATGAAAACTGTCCTGCGGGGAAAATAGCCTCACGTCTCGTAATTGGAGAAAAACTGGATTTTGAAGCTGTTTATCAATTCGGAAAACTGGTGGATGTGCTGACCTTTGAAATTGAGGATGTCAATATCGACGCTCTCAGGCAACTTAAATCAGAAGGGCACAGGGTTGTTCCCGATCCTGAAATATTGGAGCTGATACAGGACAAAGGCTTGCAAAAGGAGTTTTATGAACAGAATGGCATTTTAACTCCCCCCTTTATGGTTTGTGGATCGAAAGAGGCGGTTCTGATGGGTGTTGAAAAAGGGGAAATCAATTTCCCTTTTGTGCAGAAATTGAGGAAGGGAGGGTATGACGGGCGCGGAGTCGTCGTTGTCAACGACAAAGGTGATTTGCAGAAACTTTTTGCCGGACCATCAATAATCGAAGAAAAAGTCGATGTGGCAAAGGAGATTTCTGCAATCGCGGCACGGAACAGAAAGGGAGAAGTCAGGTGTTACCCTGTTGTCGATATGCTTTTTAAACCCAAAGCAAATCTTGTGGATAAGTTGATTTGTCCTTCGTCTATAACAGCTGAACAATCCGAACAGGCGGTTGCTTATGCCCGCCAAATCATAGATTTGCTTGAGATGGAGGGCCTCCTTGCCGTTGAATTGTTTGTGGATGCAAAAGGCGAAGTGATTGTCAATGAAATGGCTCCCCGACCACACAATAGCGGCCACCATACTATTGAGAGCGTCATCACGTCACAGTTTGAGCAACATTTGAGGGCGATACTGAACCTGCCTCTTGGAAGTACGGAAATCAAAATTCCTTCGGTCATGATAAATATTTTGGGAGAAGACGGCTACCAGGGGCCTGCGATGTATGAAGGATTGACGGAGAGTCTGGCGATTGAGGGGGTAAAGATACACCTCTACGGTAAAAAAATAACCAGGCCGTACCGAAAAATGGGACATGCAATTGTATTGTCCTCATCGGTGGAGGGCGCATTGAAGAAGGCGGAGAATATTCAACAATTAATAAGGGTTAAACCATGGAAAAGAAATTGGTGAGTATCGTGATGGGATCCGACTCCGATTGGTCTGTAATGAAACAGGCGGCCGAGATGCTTGATCAATTCGGGGTGGATTATGAAATCGATCTCGTTTCGGCACATCGAACCCCCGGGAAATTATATGACTATGCTTCAAAAGCACATGAGCGTGGGGTTGCCGTTATAATCGCGGGAGCGGGAGGCGCGGCCCACCTTCCGGGTATGCTGGCTGCCATATCCCCCCTGCCGATAATCGGAGTGCCTGTAAAGTCCAGCAATTCCATTGACGGTTGGGATTCAGTCCTTTCTATCCTGCAGATGCCGGCGGGAGTTCCGGTGGCTACGGTTGCGCTTAACGGAGCAAAAAACGCGGGAATTCTGGCGGCTCAAATCTTATCAACTTCCGACAGCTCGATCCTCAATACAATTGCTCAATACAAACAGGAGCTTCAAAAGCAGGTGATGATCAAAGCGGAAAATGTTAAAAACCAACAAGGAGTGAAATAATGACGGCGCCTGATGGGAACTCAACTGAAAAGGCAGGAAAACTGAAGCATCTGCCGGCTAAAGGCCCTCTGGGCGACCTTCTGGCCGGCGCGCCCGATGTCACCATTGCATCATCGGTAGAAGATTTGGAAAATCTGGCCTGTGGCAGCGCAGAAAACAAAGCGTGGAAGGTCGGTTACGAACTGCCCGATGGAACACACATGCATGAGGTGGATGTTGTACGGGTTAAGAACGGAATAGCCGCAAATTATGCAGAACCCTATATGCGGCGGCGGGACCCTGAATGTATGGTCATTGCGGACGAGGGACCGTCGGATAAGGTAACGTTTAAGGACCGTTTCGGCCGGCCGTTCGGCCCGTTGCGTGAAGAAACATTCTCATGGCTGGCAGGTCGGAAGCTGGCCGTGTTCGGGTTCGAGATGGGATACTCCGC
>PUMZ01000406.1 GCA_003551565.1 Candidatus Brocadiaceae bacterium
CTCGGACATATCCAGCTGCACCCTGTCACCACTAAAATGCTCGCCAAACCAATCAGAAGGAGATTCCTCCAGCTTGTCAACCTGCTCTTGGTATTCCTTCTCTGCATCCTTCCTCCTTTGAGATTCGAAGTAGTCTAGGATGAGGTGGGTTATTCGGGCAAGAACCCTTATCAACTCATCTATACTCACTTCATCCACCTCTTATACTCTTCATATATATCAGGGTAAGAACGCTTCATCTTACCATGCCAAGGCTTTATAGCACCAGGAAAGAATACCACTCTAGCATTACTTACTTCCTTTTGTTTCTTTAAGGATTTATTCTTCCACAACTTTCTCACTCTGGTCGACCACCTAAATACACCATCCCTGGCATCATACATACTCTCACCATCACAGCAGACACTAATCCATCCTTGATCTGATCCTACCCATCTTTTCCCTTTAGAAGTCTTATACTTAGGCACCTCGAAAGGGGATGTGATGGGATCGAAAGTATCCCAGATATATGTACGAGTGCCCATCTTGTGCAACCACATAGACCCATTATATCTTGATACTCCTCCCTTCAAAATCCTAAAATCATCCCAGGTAATCAGATCGTCAATGTTAGCTAGAATCAAAACATCCAAGTCCATCATCAGCACCCATCCTGGAAATATCTTCGCCAGCTCTTCTGAAAACATCTTCAATCGGCAATAGCTATCATGATGAGTTGGCTTATTTTTAACTACAACATCCTTCCAGAGTGGGTAAGTGTCACATTTCATCCCTTTAGGATTATCAGTTATACATACAAATTTGTGAGGGATAGTTATATATTCCTTCAGCATCTTCTTTAAGGTGTTAACGTGGTGGTAGTTATATAAGTCCCTCCATCCACTCCACTTAAAAGTAACTACTGTCAACTCGGACAAAATATTAAGTCCTTTTTATACTTTCTTCCTAGCATGATCTATTAAGATAGAGTTTTCAACTCTTCTTTCATACGATCTAGACTCCATCACAAGGATCCTCTTCTTATCTTATCCCAAGGCTTCTTATCCCCACTAAAGTGAACAATTAGACAATCTCTCGGGAACTTAGCAGGATCTTTTGGTAGATTCCTTGCCCTATACTGGTTGAATGTAGGTACCTTCTCATCTTTTAGGTAGTAACTCAGCCACGCCATGTCTGATCCAACAACTCTCTTTTGCTTACAATCATTTATATAATAATCTTCCATCGCTTGAAGAGATCCAGCTCTTATAAAACTCTCCCATATATCAGTTCTAGCCCCTAAAGTAAGCAGACATGAAGGAGAATAGCGATAATTAGGACCTTTCTGAGTTGGATCAGTCATTATTACAAAAGGTTCGGGGCGATCTAGATATTTCTCTAATCTTCCTAAGATTATAACATCCAAATCACTCATAAACACCCTTCCTCCACCTAACAACTCCTCGGCGCTCTTACTATAAATCCAAAGTCTTCTAAAATTATTGGGAAATTCTGGCTCAGACAAGATAATAAACTCATGCGGTGAGTGGTAGTGGGCAGAGAACTGTCGTTTGAATAGTTCTACATGCTTGTTGGTGTAGTTTCTATGGCCAGTAGGGGAGGAATAGAGCCACACTACCACCTTCAACACCTCATCAGTCATCATCTTTATCCCCAGGATCGAGCACTACCATCGCCAGGAATCCAAAAATCATAGCTACCCCACTAAACAACTGCGTCCAGGCATCTTCAGACAACCCATAAATCCCCATCCCTGACAATAATACCGCAAATCCTGCGTAGGTAGAGGGCTCCTTCAACAATTTAATCAGCCTTTTAGTCATAATTTTACTCCTTCCATGAATAGTAAGGGGTCTGTAGAGCGGATATCTAAGTGGATATGAGGGGTCATATTATCACTATACCTATCTGCAATATTTTGAGCGACTCCGATCTTATCTCCCTGCCGTAAAGTCTTGCCTACAATCCCTTCTATAGGCTCCACATAGAACATCATCACTTCCATAAACTCATTTCTCAACAAACATCCATCATAACTTATATCCGCATAAGGGTAAGCCACTCTCACAAAGAGGGCATTATCTATTGGACAAACTACATCTTGCCCCGGAGTGCATATAAAATCTACCCCTTGATGGATTCGGTTCCCTCTAGACGCCCCATAACTCCCATCTCCGGCCTTATCACTTCGAATCCCTTTCCCTGTCGGGGAGATAATATTAGGAGTCATTCTCTCCTCCTTGAGATTCGAGGAGAATTCCTGCTGCTGCTGCGGCTGCTCTTCCTCGCTGCTTGACTCTATCAAGATCATCTGCCGACAGATGAGCATGAGCAAACTTTCCTTCAAACTTTTTAGGAGCTGCATAGCCTAGAATATCCTTCAATCCAGTATCTGCTGTTTGCTTTTGGAGGCTTAGAGAGGCAGGAGACTCTTCATCCAGTATCTTATCATATATCTTTAGCGCCTTCGGCGCCATATTAGATATCTCCTTCGCCACATCAATAGTTTCAGCATCCCTAGCTCCAGTCATGAGATTTAGCTTATCTTTGCCGAGAGTAGAATTGACAGTATTGCTGACTGTCACAGGCGTGACTCCTAAATGTTCGGCAATATCCTTATGCTTCCACCCTAGAAATGCCAGCCTAATAATCTCATGATTCCTCTGCCACAACTGCTTAATATCCCACGATCTAGTGGGCGATCTCCTTCTATCTCTTTTCTCAGGCTCATTCATTGGTCTGACTCCTTACACAACATTTCTATTATACTTCATCCGTATCATGGTGGAGAGTGAAAGTCAAGGAGTATTTATACGGGATTGGGGCCAGGCAGTCCATCAATACTCTTCATACTAATGCACTCTTTGGTCAATTTTTGACCATAGTTATAATATCAATAATCTAACCATGCCGGCGAATCTCCCTCCCTAATAACAATATTGGAATGATAAGATTGAAAATACGGATTTTTACGGGATTTAATTTTCTAGACATTTTCTAAGCTAGTCAACACGCCCGCCAGTCGAGTCTATCTCCCCCATACTATCCCCTCCCAGGGAATTTGGAACCTCCCGTCAATTCGTTATCCTGGGCGGGATTATTTTTGTTTGACATTCATCTAGAATATGGTATGATGAATGTAAATTGATCATTGAAAATTTAATAGGGCGAACTATCTGGGCGGGCTCCTAACATCTAAGAGGTGCCATATGAAAAAAAGAACTACGCGGAAAATTACTAATCATGCGGGGGAGACAGTCACAGTGACCTTTACCGTTGATTTTGCCGGAGCATCCGAGGATCAAATGGCTGAATGGGCGTTATCCAACCGCATCATTGCGGGGCAGAAGGTATGGCGGAATCTTTCCGCCGAGGCCATTCGGAAACTGGTAGATGGAAAAACATTTGATGCTCGAACTATCGGGCGAAAAATCGAGAATCCAGAAGAGGCAATACAGAAGATAGAACAATCCATTGAAGGGATGGATGCGAAAGCAGCGGCTGCGCTGCTGGAAAAACTGAAGAATAAGATCAAATCTAAATAATAACAACTAGCCCGCCCGGATATTCCAATCCCATCTAGGCAATTGTGCCTAGGTGGGATTTTTTTATTTTCTCTTCTAATAATAATACTACCTCTACCTTCTACACTCTTCCGCCCAATCATCTTAATACTACCCTCTACACTCTTCCACCTTAATAATATTGTTCTGGCTAGGATGAAATGCGGGATTGACAAGACAAAAAATTCATGCTTTTAATGTCAATCTTGTCGTTCTTGATGGTCTTGTCACCCCATCCCGTTTTCTGAAAATCCGTTGTCCAAAGGAGGAAGTAGAAGAACTAGGATAAGAAGGAGAAGGAGAAGGAGAAGGGGTATAAGGGTTTAGGTTCTAGAGTATATATATGATAGTAGTATATAATATATAGTAGAGAGAGAATATATATACTAGGAGAGAGGAGAGAGATAGAGAGAGAAAACTCTGACTTCTAGTCCCTTCTTCTCCTTCTCCTCTTCCGAGCTTTGGACATGACATTTCGGGATAATGGGAGGGGGTAGCAAGACATACATTAATTACAAGATTGACAAGAACGACATTTATTGTCAAATACGGGTTGACATTAGATAATACTTCCAATATAATCCATTTATAATATCCAGCTTGGCGGCATTAGAATAATATCTGCAGTAGTTGTGGTATTACTATTAGATTATGAACTAAAGTATAGTAGTTATATAATGGTGATACTATGGACAAAATTTGTCCGAAGATGGGAGGATGATTAGGAGGGATCGGGGCGGCTGTATTTTTGGGGTAGGGCTTGACATCCGGGAAAAATTGTGCGATAATGGGGGTAAGTTTATAATGGAACTATATCCGATGGGCGGGTATTAGTTCTACATCGGCAAAACTAGAAATTGATGGAGGTGCTAGAATGATTATTCACAATGTAGTACGGATTGAGCCTAGTGAGGGTGGTCCTTATACCGCCATTTACTTGGAGTGTCCAGCACAGTCACACACACCAGTAGTATATGTGCCAATTGAGGCAGTCATATACTTTGTTAGTATGACTAGTGTACGAGTGGAATTGTAATGATGATGGGGTGGCTACTAAAGTGGTAGCCATCCCAAACTAGAAAAAGGAGGTAGTTATGAGCGAGAAGAAGTGGAGAGGCAGGTGGCCTGCTAAG
>PUMZ01000324.1 GCA_003551565.1 Candidatus Brocadiaceae bacterium
ATTTTGAGATTGCACGCGGTTCAGCGCTGGAATGCGCCGCCATACAGGATGTTTTGGTGGTTACTAATGCTTTGGACAAAACAGAAAGCCGGAGGCGAAAAATCGAACTGGACCGTATGGCTGCTATGCTCAGCCGACTCGGCGGCAGGGGTTATCAGGTCCAAGAGAGCTCAGTTGTGTATAAAAGCATAAAGGACGATCCCGATCCCGATAGCGATCCCGATCCCGACTTTTAGTAAAAGCCGTGTATACCCCGAACTCTATTCACGCAAAGACGCAAAAAGATAATCGAAAAAAAGAACTATAAATATCTGCCGTTTCTCCGCCCGATCCGGCCCTTCCGGCGGTTGCACTTTATATTCTGAGATAAACGAACAATGACTATGAAACCGATACCAGTCGTGATAGAAGAGACTGCGGGCATCGACCGCAGTGCTGATCCTGTAATCGGCGGCATCCCCATCGAGCGTGGGGAGCTGCCGGGAGAACCCGGCCGGTTTTTGCTCGAAAGCGAAACCGGTGAGTTTTTCAACGTCGAGGGCCGGCCCGCTGCCTTCTGGCCGGACGGCACGGCCAAGTGGCTGCATATCACCGGTGAAGTTGACCTCAGGGGACGGGCGGTAAATCGTTTCAAGCTCAGCCCCGCCGCGGATGATGAACCACGGGCCGACAGCGGCGCGCTGCACGTTGAAAACTGCGGAGAAGGCGTACAAATCCGTGGCGGCGTGCTCGATGTAAATGTCCTGCCCGACCAGGATAACCTCATCATCGCTGCTTTGAGCGGCGCCGGACAGCAGCAGACGGTTCTGAAGGCGCCCGGCATCTCCGCCCGGCTCGGATTCACCAGCCCGGACGGACAAAACACCCGCCTCTACAATATGGAAGTCGGCGACGGCGCACCGGAACGCTGCCGGCCCGCCGATCGCCACCTTGGCAACGCAGATACCGAGCACCGGCCGGTCGAGATTGCGGCGGCCGGCGCTGAAAGGGTGGTCGTGCGGCTCGGCGGCTATTTCCGCAACCGCACGGGCACCCCGATCGCTGAACTGGTCATATTCATCGAAGTGCTCAGGCAACGTCCCGAACTGCGCCTCCAGCCTGTTTTCATATACATGGGGCGTGTCAACGACGACCTGATCGAGCGCCTGACACTGACGGTGCATTCGCCCCTTGAGAGCGGGCCTGAATGCCGTTATGCGTTCGCCGATGAACGCGGCGCATTCCGGGACATATTGCAGCCGGTACGCAACGCACCACGGACGGGCGGTGACGGCCCGCAGTGGCCGCTGGCACGGCAGGTGCAGCTTGGATCGGGTTACTATCGCACGGAGAAAAACACCGCACTGCCAGACGCCTCGTGGGTGAAAGCGGTGGAAGGCCGCCGCGCACAGGGCTGGTGCTGCCTCGAAGACGGCAGAAGGGGCGTTACGGCAGCCATGCGCTATTACTGGCAGGAATATCCGCACTCGCTGGGCGTTGATGCCGATGCAGGCACACTGAAATTCGGCCTGATACCTCCGCAGGCGCGTGCTCTGGACCTCAGGCGATACTCCCCTTTCCGCTACGGCGGAACCATGTATGAGACCGGTGAAGGCCCTTATGAAGCCGAACTTCATGGCCCATACGGAATAGCAAAGAGCCATGAACTTATGGTGCGTTTCCACGAATGCGGCGATCCGGAAACCGCGGCACGGGCGCTGTCGTTTACCCGGCCCTGCCGCCCACTCGCAGAACCTGCCCACCTGAAGCGCACCGGCGTGCTGGGGCGTGTCGCTACGCCCGCCGACGGAGCGGCGCCGGAGGCCGAAGAGGCCATCGAAAGCATCGTCGAATTCATACGGCGTGAACGTGAGTTCCGCGGATGGTACGGACTGATGGACTACGGCGACATCATGTCGTCTTTCTACAGCGACCGTGACCGATGGGCTTATGACGACGGCGGCTATGCGTGGATAAATACCGAGAGTCTGCCGGACCTGGGTCTGTGGATTTCCGCCCTCAGAACGGGGCGCACCGACTGGCTGGCGGCGGCAATCGATATGTCACGCCACAACCGCGACGTGGACTGCTACCACCGCGGCCCTCTTAAGGGCCTCGGTTCGCGTCACAACGTCAATCACTGGGGCGGGGCCGACAAGGAGTGGCGCGTATCAATGCCGCTTGCGCGCCGCTTCCATTATTACACCACCGCCGACCCGTGGACCGCTGAACACATACGTGAAACAGTGGCAGTTCATCAGTCCTATACGCGCACAGCAACGCTGGCCCCGGGCCTGACCGCCGCTGCCGCCGGCATCCTGACACTGTGGGAGATGAGCGCCGACCCCGAACTGGAACGGGTACTGAATAATATTGCCTCGGCCTATGCAGAAGCCGTACGGCCGGACGGGCAGTTCACGGAGAAAATGCACCTGAACCTGAGCACCGGAGAAGGACACCCTGAAGGTGATGCCCCGCACAGTTCGACCTTCTTTATGAACACATTCGGCGGTCAGCATGTCCTGGTGGAAATGGCGAGTCTGCTGAGCCATGACGCGCTGGCCGATGCACTTGTACGTCACGCCGACTTCTGGGTAAGCGGTGACAGGGCGGGTACAGGCGTGCTGGGCTTCCTCGCCCATGCCGCGTACAGGAGTGGAGAACGCCGCTTCATCGACGCTATCCGATCGATTCTCAACACCATCAAAGCGGCCGAATGGCACGACCCCTACGAAGCGCCGCCGCACAACACCATGGCTTTCGCAGAGATCGGTGGCGATTCGCCGCTTGAAACACCGAGACATCTGATTTTACCGGGGATGAAACGCATCAATAAGGTGGCCTGCCACAAACTGGGGGATACCATGCACCTGACCCCCTACGGTATCGCCGCCGTTGGTTTATAACGTGCAGGTTAAAGCAGCGCCGCCTTCAGTTCCGCCCCGTCGATTTCGTGTACCGGGCGTCCGTTTTTAACGGCCTCAGCGGCCGCCAGTCCGGCTGCCTGTCCCATCTGGGCACAGCACACAGTCACCCTTGCGGCACCGGCCGCCTCTCGTGTAGCGCTCAAGCATCGCCCCGCCACCAGGAGCTGCCGTATTTTCTCCGGCAGCAGGCAGCGATAGGGGATTTCGAAAACGGTTCCCGGTTCCGGCCGGTCTCCGTGTCTGGTATCCGGTTCCGCTCCGTCACCGTCGGGGTTGTGCATATCGATATAATAATTCTGGCGCGCAATACCGTCGGGAAAAGCGCGGGCGGAAACGACATCCTCGGCCGTCAGCGTGTATTCGCCTACGATACGCCGGCTCTCTCGCAGTCCGATGGAAGGCGCAATAGCACGCAGCCTCACATTCTCGAAGCCGGGCACATATTTACGGTAGAACTCCACCAGTTCAAGCACCTGCTTCCTTGCCTCGATCTCAGCGCGGGTAAGGTCGGCGCTGCAAGTAGCATCAATGTTCAGAACCCTGGTCACATTATGGTAGCTCACTCCGGATGTAACGGCGAGAGCTCCGAACCCCACTCTCTTGGGCAGGGAGAGTTCTCCGCGGCGTCGGGCCTGCTGTTCGATGTCCCGAACCTGCTGAGGGTTATTATTAACCCACTGCCCCATCCTGTTGAAATCAGCACCCTCCAGCAGAAATGTCAGAGTAACCGGCTGACATCTTCCGTCGGTGCTGCGCCCTTTGATCGTCGGGGCGCCGGCATGGAATGCCACATCGGCATCGCCCGTGCAGTCGATGGTAACGCGGGCTTTAACGGCCTCCCGCCCCGATTTACTCTCGGTAATAATCCCCTTTAGATATCCGTCTTCCACCATAGCCCCCACGCAGCAGGTGTGCAGCAGCGGCGTTACGCCGGCTCCGACGACCATCGTGTCGAGCACGCATTTCATCATCTCGGGGTCGAAAGCGGAGTACCAGCTCTTGGGATTGGTTTTCAGTTTTTCATCCGGGTCCTGCGCCGCCCCTCTGGAAACGAGAATGTCGATTAACTCTCGCGCAATCCCGCCAACCACGGTCTCTTTGCCGTTGTGGAAGCAGGTGGCATGTGTCTGCATTCCGTATGTCCACATCCCGCCGAAGTATCCGGAGTTTTCCACGAGGAGAGTACGCGCACCGGCACGGCCGGCCGCAATAGCGGCCGACACGCCTGCAGGGCCGGCCCCTACCACCAGCACATCGGTCTCATTCACCACCGGAATGCTGCGTGCGGGTTCCATCCACCTATCGTTGCTGCTTTCATCGGGCTGCATTGCTTTGTCTCCTGCATTAAATGTTTTTCAAAAACGTTCATTGCTCAACCGGTTTTCGCCGCCGGCAAGACGGCGACTTTAGTCTGCATATGTTCGCTGAGGTAAAGGGCATGCAGCAGGTCGGTGGTCCTGGCCCCGTCTTCCATTGAGCAGATAAGTTCCTCTCGGCCTTCGATCGCATCAAGAAAATTTCGGGTTCGGATAATCACCCCGTGCGAGCTATTAGGCAATTCGGTGGTACGCGGCGCTTCCTGAATCTCCCCGTCCGTTCGGTAGAGTGCGTGCCGGTTATATGGTTCATCGTACATGTCGCGCACCAGCCATGCACTGCCGCGGGTGCCGTGAACCTGCAGGAACTGGTGCTGGTTGCCCCCGATATTCGGTTTGCGTGTTGAGCCGGCCAGCACATGCACCAGTGCGCCGGATCGCATCCAGA
>PUMZ01000362.1 GCA_003551565.1 Candidatus Brocadiaceae bacterium
AGCAGCCATTGATCCAGCATCCAGCCTTCCTCCGGTTCAGCGCTTACTGTTGGATTTTCACCGACTGCATAGGTATGCTCCCCGGTTTCCGGATCGGTCGTCCCCTCCCCAACAGGTTCAAGGATATCGAGAGTCCACTCACCTTCTTCGGCAAATTCAGCAACAACACTGATATCCTCTGTCACATTGGTATCGATGCGATCCGCTTCCGGCACGCCGTCGTCCCATTGAATAAACTCATACCCGGCATCGGCCTCCGCCGTCACCGGCTGGCCGTCTTCGCCGTGCTGCACCTCCTGAACTGTTTCACCATCGATCGATCCCCCTTCACCGGCCTCATACGTCAGGGTATAGGTGGGAACCTGGACATTCAGTATTTCCGGCTGATCCACCACCCCGAAATTCTCATCAGCCTCAAAATCAAGCGTCTCCACGATAGGCAGTATCTCGTCGGCGCCGGCATCATAGACTTTGAACTCGAGTGTTTCCCCGCTTGTTTCATTTGAAAAAACCAGCGGCATAAAAAGCAGGCTGTCGTCGGGGCCGTCGACGAGTTCTCCCACCCCGCGCACTTCACCGTTTTTCAATATCCCCAGCAGGCTGCCGTCTTCGTCGATGAGCTCGCCGCCGGGACCTTCGACCTGAGCGGAAACCTGCATGGAGTACTCGTAGTCTTCAGCATCGACCGTCCAGTCCGGAGTGTTGTTCGCCCCTGCCGTTCCCGACACTAATAAAGCGATCATCATTGTGGCTTTCATAATGTAATTACAAATATGATTCATTGGAATTCTCCTGAATGTTAAGACCTCTTTCTCTTAAAACGGGTGTCCGTGTCATGATAAAATGTATCAAGCAAGGCACTGCGAATACATGATTGGATGATTTTTAGCTTTCGGCATCACGGCCGGTTTTCACCATAGCATGCATATTTCATAAACCAACGACAATGTTTAATATAACAGATTTCAAATCAAACTTCTAAGTACAATCTTAGAGACTTTTAAAATTTACAGTGTCTTCAATCAAGTTTCCTCTGCGGGCGTGTTTTCAGCGGCGCATCTGAGGCAAAAGTCTGCCGTTGCAGCATAAGAACAAAGCGGCTTTTGACATTTGCCACATATGCACCATTGGTAACGCCTGAAATATGCAGGATAGTGTTGTCAAACTCAATTTCACGGTGGTGTGTGTGTTCGGAGTCTTCTTTCACATCAATGCTAAAAGACGCAACCTCGACAAAATCATCCGGTTCGACAGGAAATGCGGGTGCATGGCTATTACCGGCCTGACTGTCGGAGTCATATCCGGTGGAATTGACGTCTGAATCCGATTCAGAGGCTGCCCCGGCAGCAATCTCCACAACATACTGTTCGCTTTCTTCAGCGCCAGTCAACACTGAATAAGTGTCGTAATCGGCTGGATATACGCTGTAATCACCGATCTGCTCGGAATTAGGGACATTATCACCTGCAAAGGCGGCAGGTGAAACGGATTGGGGTGCCGTAAACGGTTCTGCCTGAGAGGAATGAGAATTGTTCTGCCCGAACTCGAGCTTACCTTCTTCAGCTATTCTCAGCTGATATCCCGCACCGGGTTTGAGTTCATCGAAGTCACCGCTCCATTCTTCCCCGTCATATATTGCGGTTCCTGCATCAGTTTTGATACGATCTCCTTCGGAAAGGTTCAGATCGCTCAGGGCATCATCCAGGGATTGGTTTCCGCCCGGGATATAGCCGATCCAGTTCCATCCGGCGACCAGATCGACCACGATATCGGCCGGTGCCTCATCTCCTTCTACATTAAGCTCCCCGGGCGAGTCGCTGCCTGCATAGAGCATATAACCGGTGCCGAAATGAATACCTTCAAGCTCTCCGTACCACTGTCCGTCGTAATACATGGAAAATCCTTCAGCGGTCTTGATCACGTCATGATCGGCAACATTATAGCCCGAAAGCACGTTTCCTATGCTGTTGTCCTCGGGCAGCACATTGAACGAAACCCAGTTCCATCCTTCTGCAAGCTGGATCGTTACAGGCGACGTGATATCGACATCGAAGCCGCCCAACTCCGCCGCCGTGGCGTAATTGCCGGTGATGTCGGCTATCTGCTCTTCTTCGAGGTGCACGGTATAGATGCCATTATGTGCGGACAGCCAGCCGTCATCGCCGGGGGCGGTGAGTTCATAGGTCACTTCACGCGGCGTGCCGTCGGTGTCCTCATCAATATCAGCAAACACGGCGAACTCTTCGTATCCTTCGGGCCCCGTTACCCGTACCGCCTCGTCATTATCCATGATCGTAGTGACATCCATGTCGGTATCGGCAGTGAAGACGATCGTGAATTCGTGGGAGTCGACGGGCTCGGTGATAGCATCAGCCGTCAAGTCCGCTTCCGGGGGCAGCGTCGCGACGACGATCTGCTCAACGGCGGTATCCACGGTGCCTTCTTCATTGGTCACGGTCAGCGTGACCGTATAGGCGCCGTGTTCGTCGTAGGTATGTGTAACGACCTGGCCCTCACCGTCATTGCCGTCGCCGAAATCCCAGGAATACAATTCAATATCTCCGTCCTCCTGTGTAGAATCGGACGCATCGAAAGTGAATTCGGTAGTTGTATCCCCTTCGCCCGGCTCCACTGTAAAGACTGCTTCGGGAGCGGGTAAAGTGAATTCCCGGACATCAAGAGTAATCGCTGCCGTATCAGATGCTCCCTCATTGTCGGTAACTGTGAGCGTAACGTCGAAAGTATCTTCCTGATCATAGGTGTGATAAACGATCTGGCCGGTATCGGTATTGCCATCCCCGAAGTCCCAGGCATACTCGACGATGAAACCGTCGGGGTCAAAGGAACCGCTTGCATCGAAGGTCAATTCCATACCGGGTTCCTGCCCCTGCTCCGGATCGACGGTTATTTGTGCCACGGGGGCGCGGTTATCGACTTCGACGGTTATAGTTGAGCTGTCGGTGAATCCTGCGGTGTCAGTGACCGTCAGGGTGACCTCATAGGCGCCGGACACGTCATAGCTGTGGATGACATTTTCACCCGTAGCGGTATTTTCGTCGCCGAAGTTCCATTCATAGCTCTCAATAACGCCGTCAGGATGTGAGGAATCTCCGGCACTGAAAGAGAAGTCCGTGCCGGTATCTCCATCCTCCGGATCGACGGTTATTTCAGCTTCAGGGAAGACGATCTGGCCGACGGAGAAGAACCGGATGTAATCTCCGCCCGGCTCGCCGGCCCCATCGCCGTCGAGTTCGTTACCGCTGACATCACGCAGGTTGGATGCAAAGACCGTGAGACGGTAATCACCGCCCGGCAATGAACCGTCCTGCAGTTCATCATGATCCTCTACCGAGAGTTCAACTTCGTAGGTATCGGGATCATATTGCGGTTGAAGCGTGAAGGCGGTGTCAAAATCACCGTCGCCCGTGCTGTCGAAAACGAGTTCATACGTAGAGGGGCTGTTAGCGCCGATGTAGTCGATAGCCTCACTGAAAGCAATAGTAAAGGTATCCAGAGGCGGTTCGACGCCGCCTTCGTCCTCGACTTCCGGTGGATCGGAGCTGAGAGTGGTGGGCGCTTCGTCGTCATCGCTGTCCCCCTGGAATTCAAAGGCGCCTATGTCAACGAAGCCCGGTTCGCGGGAGAACGTCACCGAATCAGCTCCGTCAAGGGAAGCCGCACCGTCGTAACCTTCCAGTAGTGTGAAATTGCGCTCATTGCCATAGGAAATTCCCACCGTGGGTTCGAGCCCGGCGTTACCCTCGGCATCTCCGTAGTCGAACCGGATAGTTCCGTCTTCTTTGAGTAAAACGGCAAAGCGAACGTCGCTGCCATCGTCGATGTTGCGCGCCTCCCAGCGGAAATAGACTTCTCCAGCGACGGAATCATCGTAATATATATCGCGATCATCCTCCCCGCGCACGTCGATGTTCCCCCAAAGAGCCGTGAGATAACGCTCTTCGATAAAGTCATCGGTCGAATTATTGCGTCCGGTTTCGCTGCCTCCGGTGAAATCGATCACTCCGCTTCCTCCGACGTGGAGTTCTTCGTAGATTCCGTCGTAGAAGGGGAAAGCAAACGGGAGCTCGATCTCTTCGCCGGTGGAACCGGAGCCGCCCCACGAATCGGAAATGTCAAGCGCTTCGCCGCGGTCGGCCTCGAAGAGGCTCTCTCCGTCTTCAAAGACGGCGTAGCGCTTTCCGCCGGCATCCGTCGTGCCGGGGTCGCTGCGGCGCTCATTGCCGTGGAAATCGGTCGGTGGTGCCCACCATGTTTGACCGACGTCGATCGCGGGGCTCCCGCCGAGAATCTGGAAGTTGTCGTCGGCGCCGCCGTCGACCATAACACCGTCAACCTCGCGGTATCCGAAGATATCGTCGGCGCCGCTGGGGTTGAAGAAGAGCGGGTCTCCTTCCACGCTTTCGGTTTCGAGTCCTGTCTGGGTTCGCCATTCGTCTAAAGTATCGATCGTCGTATCGCCCCATTCACCCATACGGGCGTTCGGGTCATCGCCGAGATAGACCAGGTTGCTGTCGCTCAGGAACTCACCGTGGCTGTCCTCATCCACGACCATGATGAAGCCGGCGTCGATCATAAGGATATTGTTGTGAATATGACCTTCCTGAA
>PUMZ01000327.1 GCA_003551565.1 Candidatus Brocadiaceae bacterium
GAAAGCAGCAATGAGCTCGAACTGGTAGCAATGATGAGTGATCAGTCGGTTGTTGAATACATCGATGGTGTTTTACGCATAAAGCTGGTCAGAAAAATTTAAAATTTCTCCATGGCACCGAACGGTTCATTCCACCAGGGGCATGGCCGAAAAGGCAATAATGAGCAAATGCCGCTATTTCAAGAGCAACCGCGCCCCTGCCGGGGCGCATTTATCTTTCTATCATTTATTACCCCTGGTTAAAACCAGGGGCCCGCTGGGGCGAAAACAAAGGCATTGCCCCGAATGGGGCAAAGTACGGTAGCCTCGGGTTTCAACCCGAGGTGATGATTCACACGTATTTTTGCGCCCTGAAAGGGCGCGGTAAACTCTTAATCTTTGGAGACTTCGGTGTTTCCGGCAGATGCCAAATACATAGCCCCCCTACTCAAAACATATTATTGCAGAGATCATCCCTTCGGCTGTGTGTTTTTTTGCTTCCACATCAATCGGCACCCCCATATTCTCCAACGCAGCGCTCGTATGCGGGCCGATGCTTGCCACTGAAATACCGGGGCGTATCCTGGAAGGCTCAATCATTTCAAAAAAACTCTTAACCGTAGAGGCACTGGTGAAGGTCAGCCATATACCATCGTTATTCTCGTCATCGATCATCTCTCTGACTTTCTCGATGCCTGAATTATCCGGTCTCACGGAATAAGCATGAACCTCTTTTACTGTTGCACCTCGGGACTGAAGCATCTCCACCAGGTTAGGCGGAGCTATATCGGAGCGTGGGCAGAGCACTTTTTTTCCGTCCAGCATCTGCCGTTCGTCCAGCATCTCAACAAGGGATTCACTTATATAACGCTCCGGCATCAGGTCGTGGGTAATACCGTATTGACGCAGTCCGGCGGATGTTTTCGGCCCAATCGCACATATAGAGACATCGGACAAACTCCTGGCGTCCTTACCCGATTGGAAAAGGTGCCCGAAAAAAGAATCGACACCCGCGACGCTGGTGAAAATGACAAGATCATACTCCTGCAGAACAGTCAGCTCGTCCATCAGCGGCTGTGAATCAGCAGGTGGTTGGATTTTGATCGCCGGGGCCAGGACCGGTTCGCCGCCGGCTTCCAGGACATCACTTGCCATCTCGGCGGCTCTACCGGCGGGACGGGTGATGACGATTTTTTTCGAAAAAAGCGGGAGATGACCATACCAGTCCAGCGATTTGTCCATGGCAGCCACTTCCCCGATAATCAGCAGGGCCGGTGGGGAAACACCCTGTTGGCGTGCCTTCTCGACAATATTCCCCAACTTTGCTCTTAACGTCCTCTGTCCGGCCCTGGTTCCGTTTTCGACAACGGCAGCCGGTGTAGATTCGGTTTTTCCACTCTGCAAGAGTTTGCGGCATATATCATCCATACGCGACACGCCCATGTAGAAAACCAGGGTGCCCCGGAACCGTGCAAGCGCCTCCCAGTCGGGGCCGCCGTCGCTCTCAGCGGAGTCATGGCCGGTGATGAAGGCTACGGCACCGCTTTTCCCGCGGTGGGTCAGTGGTATACCGGCATAGGCGCATGCACCGGCGGCGGCTGTGATCCCAGGGACGATCTCGAATTCGACGTTTGCCTCTGCCAATGCCTCCACCTCCTCGCCTCCGCGTCCAAAAATAAACGGATCCCCCCCCTTCAGCCGCACGACCTGATTCCCCTCTTTTGCATGCTGAACAAGCAGTGAATTGATCTGGTCCTGGCTGAGCGTGTGTGCCCCCGGGCTTTTACCGGCATAAATCATTTCCGCATGTGGACCTGCCAATCCCAGAAGCTGCGGAGAAATCAAGCGATCGTAAACAACGACGTCCGCGCCTTCCAGAACCTCACGGCCCCGCAAAGTGAGTAGGCGAGGGTCTCCGGGCCCGGCACCCACTAAAAAAACTTTACCCGGGGTATGATCATTCATCTGCGTCTTTTTTCTCTGGAACTTTTCCGCGAGGTGATAGCCGGCCGCTTGCGCTTCGAGTTCATCATTAACCTCCTGAACAAGCTCTTTTCTGACCAGTCGTTGATCAGAGTCGCTAAAAAAGCCTTGCAGTGTGATTGTAGAACCATCCATTGTTGCCACCGCACCGGCTTCGGCATGACATCCGGCACCTATGGCATGGAAGAAAGCCCGCTCGGCCGTAACACACAGGCGCGACGGCCCGTGATCGACAGCAGCGCAAAGATTGTTGACGAAAGAGCAGTCCGCGCGGGTCTGCACGGCCAGCGCGCCCTGTCCAGGGGCCGGAATGAAAGTATTTACCGAAAGGATTTCCGTAGTATGATCCTGAAGCCCGAGACGCTTCAGGCCGGCATAAGCCAGCACGAGCGCATCAGCATCGGATGCGTGCAGTTTTTCGATCCGGGTGGGCACATTACCTCGGACACCTTCGACGTGCAGGTCGGGACGCTGATCGAGCACCAGTGCGCGCCGCCGTGGCGAGCCGGTGAGCACTCTGCCGCCAGGCGGAAGCTCGATCAGCTTCAAACCGTCTTTCGCTACAAGCACATCCGCAGGGTTTTCTCGTTCGGGCACGGCGGCAAGCCGAAGTCCCTCAGGCATTTCAACAGGAAGGTCTTTGAGGCTATGCACAGCGATATCGATATCCGATCGGATGAGCGCATCTTCGAGGCTGCTGGTAAACATACCGCGCTGCTCGGCGCTTGCACCCTGCAAATGCCTGTCGGAATCGCCCCGGGTGCTGAAAGTGATGATTTCAAAGGTAATACCCGGAAATTCAGATTGCAGCAGTTCTTTAATGTGTCCGGCTTGCCAAAGCGCCAGCTCCGAACCGCGAGTGCCTATTTTAATTCTTTTCTTTTCCATTGTTCTATTGCATTGTTAAAAGCGGAGATGTCACCATTGTCAAGCAACTGATCGGGCACTTCAGAATCCAAAAAAGCCTCCAGAATACGTTGTCTTTCCGCCTGCCCGGCGGGCCCGCTGGATTGCAGATGCTCCCTCAATTCCAACAATCCGGACATAAGGGTGTCATAGCCGGGGCCAAACTCTTTCTCCAGTCGCTTTCTGATTCTTTTCGCCATAGCGGGGCTGGCACCGCCGGTCGAGATGGCTATTTGGAGTAAGCCTCGTTTGACCCGCGCAGGCACATGAAAATCACAAAGCTCAGGCTGATCCACCACATTGCAAATTATGTTATGCTTTTGACAGTCCCCACTGACCTGTTTGTTAACCTTTTCATCATCAGCGGCAGAGATGACGAGACGTTTATCCTGCACATCAGCAGATAGGTATCCCCTTTCAAGAAGGGTAAGTGACGAGCAGGCGGCCAGAGATTCAAATTCATCGCAGAACTGCGGCGCAACAACGGTAATTGAAGCGCCGGAATCGCGCAATGCTTGAACTTTCCGTGCCGCGACCCTGCCGCCGCCCACCACGAGCACCGGTCGATCAGTCAAGTCCAAAAATATGGGGTATAGAGTCATTATAGTCTGCTCAAAACCTCCGCCGCTTCTTCAGCCCAGTAAGTTATCATGGCCGCTGCTCCGGCTCTTTTCATCGCGGTCAGTGTCTCGAAAAAGGCATCGGTTTCGTCGATTTGCCCGTTTTCGGCGGCCGACTTGATCATGGAATACTCCCCGCTGACCTGATAGGCGGCGACCGGCAGGCGGGTTTGGGCCGTGAGTTCTGAGAGCACATCAAGATAGGGCAAAGACGGCTTGACCATCAGCCAGTCGGCTCCTTCGGCTTCATCAAGCAAAGCATCCCTGACAGCTTCTTCCCGGTTTTCGGGTGGTAATTGATAGCCCGCACGGCTGCCGAACTCAGGGCTGGAGTCCGCAACATCACGGAATGGCCCGTAAAAGGCCGAGGCAAATTTGGCGGCGTACGACATGATCCCGATGCGGCTGAAGCCCCCCCCGTCAAGCGCCGCCCTTACCGCTTCAACCTGATGATCCATCATAGCCGAAGGCGCCACCATATCGGCGCCGGCGGCGGCATGAACGAGAGCGCTTTTCCCTAATAGATCGATAGTAGCATCGTTATCGACTTCCCCGCTCTCGGCGAGCACCCCGCAATGACCGTGCGCAGTATATCCGCACAGACACAGGTCGGTGATAACGGCCAGGTCAGGCCGCGATTTTTTGATCGCACGCACGGCTTCCGGCACCACCCCATCTTCCCGCAGTGCATAGCTGCCGGTGCTGTCTTTAGTATCGGCCGGCGGGACGCCGAAGAGCATAACGCCTGGGCATTTCAGCGTTTCGCATTTCTCAGCGAGGCGGTCGGCCGACATGCGGAATACGCCGGGCATAGCGTCGATACTCTCTGTTTTCCGGGCGCCTTCAACGGCGAAAAGCGGGAGTATCAGGTCGTCGGTGGTAAGAGTTACACCTCGTGCCAGGAGTCTCAGGGCATCGGTTCGCCGTCCTCTTCGCATCCGTGTTTTGTAGTTCATGGTGTCCGTATCGTTTTATTAAGGTTTTCCGCTTACAAAAGGAGCGAAAAGACGGGGGTAGTTAGATGAGGACCGGCAAAACATAGCCTGCGATCCATCCTAAATACAAGTTTCGTAAATCCTCAGTGAACCACGTCTCATTTTGCGTGGATGGGCGCTGAAACTGTTGTTTGCCGTTGCC
>PUMZ01000300.1 GCA_003551565.1 Candidatus Brocadiaceae bacterium
CGCCGGTATAGCTTACACTCACGGGGAGCGTCATATTTCGTGTCTCCGCGTGTTCACGTGCGATCTGGATAATTTCATGGATTCGGGCCGGAGCGATAATTTCATACAGGTATTTGCTATTATTACATTCATTGGCAATTTCCAGAAGTATGTTTTCATAATTCCGTTCCGCAATCCAGTCGATGGTGTTGCGTAGCGCTTTGAGGACGGCCTTTTCATGATCAAGCCGGTTCATCTGGCCGAAGTAAAATATCCCGACCATGACAACCATTCCGAGTTCATCGGCACGTCTGATGATTTTTCCCAGCCTTTCCATATAATCTTCACGAAGCGAACCGTCCCTCCGTATAGCTGAATTATGCCACGGCTGGGATTTTGAATATCCCTCAGGGCTGCCGCCCTGGAGGTTGACCACAGCGCAGAGCAGACCATGGCGTCGCCAGGAATCCATGGCGTCAATAAACTCGACGGTATTGCGATCGGCATCCCATAGCCCGGTATCAGGATAGCACCAGTAGTTTTTGGTTTCGGGATTCAGATCATCGAAAATACCCTGAACAAGACGGGCGTTCATCAGTAACCCCTCAATTTTATTTCCCTGCCACCGACATCCTTCATAGGTAGGGCGGCCGTTGATATGGAATGCTTCTTGCCGTATGGATATTTTCGTCATTATAAGTTCTCTCCATAGTTGATGTTCAGGTTAAACATTAATGCAGATATTCTTATTTTAATGGGGAAACATTTTCTTTGCAAGTCGATTCAAATGGAAACAATTCGTGCTGTAAAGTTTTTAATCCCGGTAAGCCCGGGCGAACAGCATCCGCCCCTACAGTAGATTGAGTGCCAGGTAAAAAGTGAAGGCGGTTATGCGGCGCCAGGGTGGGGGTATTGCCATTTTATCCGCAAAGATGAAGGAGAGCCGGTAAAGTCTGTAAATAAAGGATTTTGGATGCAATAAGGAAGACGAGAACGCAAAGAAATTAATCCGCATGAAAGCTTTTTTCGAGCGTTCATTTGCGTAGGGTGGAGGAATTTGTTATCATATTTAATTGATTGAAAAATCCCAATCGGTTATCTTAAATATCAGTGATCAGTGAGATTCATTGAATATCTACATTCGAGTAACTTAAACGTTTTACAAGGAGAAATACCATGTTAAGAAGAATTGGTTTGAAGGCTTTGTCGGTTTTTGTTCTGGTGACTGTTGCGTTTTCTTTTCCTGTTTCTGCTTCGGTGACGCTGGTAGAGGACGGCGAGCCGGCCGCGGCCGTGGTGCTGCCTGCTGAACCCGAGGATTTCGAGCAGACGGCGGCCGACGAACTGGTGAATCACCTGGAGATCATGACCGGCGCCGGCCTTGAAATCGTCTCCGAAGGGGATGTGCCTGAGGGATTGCTGCCCGTTTATATCGGTTCTGTTGCCGATGACGAGCTCGAGGACCTTACCCGGGCCGAGGGCGAGAACCCCTCCTCTTTTACCGTCAGGGTGAGCGAGGACCGCGTTGATATACGCGGGCTGAGCGATGAGGGAACCATGTTCGGCGTCTACGAGCTGCTCGAACAGATCGGGTTCCGCTGGTACACGCTCGGCGATATGGGAAGGGTGGTGCCCGAGGGCGATACCGTGGCGGTAGAGCTGCAGACGAATTCCCAGGCGCCTGATATTGTCTACCGCCGCCTGCAGCATGTTCCGGTCCGCATGCCCTGGTCGCGCAGGGCGCGCCTGGGCGGCGAGAGCCGTTCGACCGGCCGGCACGGCATACCGGGGCTGCCGCGCGGGGATTTTGATGAGAATCCGGAGTGGTACAGCCTGACCGGCGGCGAGCGCCGGGCCAGACAGGACTGTCTCTCCAACCCGGAGGTGCTTGAACGTGCAACCGAAGGCATTCGCAGCCAGGCGGAAAGACAGGGCGGCGATGTGCAGTACGTGGGCGCCGCCTCGCACGACGGCGGAGGCTTCTGCGAGTGCGAGGGTTGTAAGGAACTCGATCAGGGTGTATATGACCCGTTCGGCGACCGCGAGTCGATGACTGATCGTTACATATGGTTCTTTAATCAAATTTTAGATGAACTCGAAGACGAGTTCCCGAATCTTCACATCGTTCACTATACTTACTCGGCGCATATGATGCCGCCGGAAGTCGAGATGAACGAACGCATAGTGCCGGTATTCGCGCCTATTACGATGGAACGACTCCGGGGGATGGACAACCCGATGGGAATTGACCGCTATCCGCTGCGCTGGCTTATCGATGAATATGCCGACCGCGGCGTGAACGAGATGTATTACCGCGGCTACTTCGGGAACCTGGCTTGTATGGGCTTCCCCTGGAGCCAGCTCGACCGTGTCCGCAACGACATCCCGGCGCTGATGGAGCGGGGCGTCAGCGTGTTTCGCGTCGAGACGATATGGCCCACCTGGTGCAGCAACTTCTTCAACTGGTATGTGGCGGCGCGCCTGTGGTGGGACGTGGAAACCGACGTCGATGCGCTGCTTGATGAGTTTTACGAGCTTTATTACGGCCCGGCGGAGGACGTGATGCGTGCGTTTCACGAGGACCTGGAGTCCGCATTCGCCGACACGCCGTATTTTACCGGTTCCACCTACCTGTATTTCCCGATTTTCAAGGGTCACCCGCGGCGTGATGAGCTGCGCGGGTGTCTGGATGAGGCTGCCGATCTGGCGGAAGCGCACGAAGACCCCGTCTATGGCGAGCGTATCTCGGCCATGCGTTATAACTGGGATCGTATGGATATTTTCATGGATATGATGCAGGCGCGGAATCGCCATGATTTCGAAACGGCCCACGCGCTGATGGAAGATTATAATGAGAAGACGGCCTGGGGCGCCGATGAGCCGTTTTCTTACGAGCACGAGGATTACGAATACGGCCGCAGTGGTCGATACCTTATATGGCGCGAGCATCCGGACAATCGGCGCAGCTATTTCAATCGTTTCTTCCGCGGTTCGATTGAAACCGGTTATGAACGCGCGGTAGAGAAAGGTGATATAGTTGCCACTATGCCGGATGAATGGCAGTTTCTCCTGGACCCGGTGGAGATCGGCCGCATCAGCGGTTATGAGCGGCCGGGCGAGCTGGGAGGCAACTGGCAGCCGATGAAAACCTCTACCCGCAGCTGGTCCGACCAGGGTCTGCATTATTACAAAGGGCTGGCGTGGTACCGTCAGAAGGTGACCATCCCAGAAGAGTTTGACGGGCGTCCCATCTATATGTGGTTTGGCGGAGTTGACCGCACCGCATCTGTGTGGCTGAACGGAGAGTACATGGGTTCCAACGCCGAGCCGCGTGAGGGTCTGCCGGGAATCCCGGGCAGTTTCCGTCCCTTCGATCTGCCCACGGTGGATGAAGATGGTGACAGTGTAATTAACTTCGGAGGAGAGAACTGGGTGGTTGTGGAGATAGAGAACCGCACCCTGGCCGAACTCGGCACGGGCGGGATACTGGCGCCTGTGATGTTCTGGTCGCCGGAGGACCCCGACTGGATGCCTGGTGAATAGTTTTTGCCGTATGAAAAATTTGATAGGGCAATCAGAGAGTCCTTATCATAGCGGTTTATTTAAAGTCAGTTTTACCAAGTTCTTATATCCAGCCTGGCTTCGTTTCACTGAAATGCAGCCAGGCTGGCCTCCGTGCTGGGTGGATATACGGCTACGATGTGAGAAATCGACACGTAGCTCTGCATCATTATTCCACCGGCACAGGGCACGGTGATGAAGTAACGGGGTTCACTTAATATTTACGGTTCATCCTCTGAACCGGCGGTATCAGCTCCGCGGGCTACTCACAGTCTGTTTATAGCTTCCATGCCATCTTGTTTGTAAGTTTATCAGTGAAGCTCGTATCGTAACCACCTGCCTGCGCCGTGTTCGATGTGGCAGGCATAAAGTTTATAGGGTGAAGAACCACAGAAGCACAAAAACAGATAACAACTCAAAAAATATCTGTATCTGTGTTTATTTGTAGTTCAATAAGTGCTCTGAATAACGGGAATCACTGAAATATACGAAATCTGGAGATTCTATGCATGAAAACACAAAACTACCATCTTCTTGGCCCTGATGGGAAACCGTTTTTCTGGCTCGCAGACACCGCCTGGAACCTCTGGTGTAAGGGCGTCCCCGACGAATGGGACGAATACCTTTCGCTGCGCAAGCACCAAGGTTTTAATGTGATCCAGTTCGTCACCAGTTGGTGGCGGGGCTGTACCCAACCTGTCCACGGTCATTCATTCGAGGTCGTTGACGGCAAGGTCGTGTTTCATGAAGCCGCGATGAAAACTCTCGATCTGCTGGTTGCAAAAATCCGTGATGCAGGTATGGTGGTCGCTCCGGTCATGCTGTGGGCCCATACCGGGAACGATCCCGGGCAAAGTTGCTCGGAGGAGCATTGCATTGAAATAGCCCGCACCTTGCTTGAGCGATATGACGCCCCGGACGTCGTCTGGTTGCTCAGCGGCGACGGGCACCATGAGCGTCCGGAAGATCAGGAACGCTGGAAGCGGATCGGCCGTAAGGTCTTTGCCGGTTACCCTGACGCGGTGGCAACACTGCATCCGCACGGCGTCTCGTGGGTCGGCGATTTCTTTGCC
>PUMZ01000363.1 GCA_003551565.1 Candidatus Brocadiaceae bacterium
AAAGCGCAGTTCGTCCTGCATCCCGGTGGCCACCTTGCTTGCTTCGATCGTGCCGGCCAACCCATCGTCGTTGCTGACCATCAGGCAGACATGATCTTCGGCATTCACCTTGACGGTTTTATCGCTCTCTTCGGCCGCGGGCCGCTCGGGGAAAAGGATCCGGGACGTTGCCATAACGCTGTCGAAACGGCCGAGCAGATGCTGCATCAGATCGATGATATGTATGGCGAGGGCGTTGAGGACTCCTCCGCCTTTGCGTGCGTCAAGCTTCCACTGAAGCGGTTTTTGCGGGTCGATGCTTCCGGAATGCAGATACGCTGCCCGGAAACAGACGGGGTGCCCGATAAAACCTTCCTCCATCAATTGTTTCGCCCTCATGGTGGCGGGCAGGAAACGGTAATTGAATGTCATCTGGTGGATACCGCTGTAACGTTCCATTGCCCGCGCCACCTTTTTGGCCGTATCGTAGTCATGGGTCAGCGGCTTGTCGCAGTAGATATGTTTGCCGGCGGCCATTGCGGCGATCAGTTCATCTCCGTGCAGGTGGTTGGGGGTGCAGATATGCACGATGTCGGTGGCGGGGTCGTTGATGACCTCGGCGGGGTCGGTGGTTGCCAGCTCGAACCCGTAGCGTTCGGCGGCCCGTTCGGCTGTCCGGGACCTGGAGGTGCAGACCCCTCTCAGTTTGCTGCGGAAAGGTAAAGATCCGTAAAAATAGGGCAGCGTGCTGTGGCTGTAGGCGTGCGCCTTGCCGATGAATCCAAAACCGAGGATGCCGACTCCGTATTCTTTCCAATGGTTCATGTGCTTTTTCCTGCCGAAAACGTAAAATTTGCAGGCTGAGTGCCTGCGGCATTATTATTCGACCCCGATCCCTGTGGCGATTTTGGTTTGAGTATATGAGGATTGCGTTGTTATTTCAACACAACCCGAACGGCCGGATAAGCGTAGCCCGCTAAATCTTTTTCAAAAAAGAATTCATCACACGAAGAACACCAGGGACACAAAGAACGGCAACGGCAGAAAGCAAGGCTAAAAGAAAACGGATAAGAAAAGATAGGCGCTTAATTGCGCGACATCGACAAAAAAATGTTGGTGTACGTAAAAAAGTCGTTTGCCTTTGCCGTATGTCGTTCGTCGTTTTATTAATTCTTTATTGCTTTTCCTTTTCTTTCTTCGTGCTCTTCGTGATCTTTGTGTGATGCCGGCCGTTTCCGTTACAGCCCCCCGCCGGCCCCGTGCCTGCCTGCCGGGGCTTACCGCAAAAGCTGCCCGGGGAAACGCTTTCGTTCAGGCCCGGAGCGGAAACGAGGTAACGGCCGTCAGGGGGTCACCATCTACCTTGGCCATCCCTTCTCCGTGTACTTTGCCATTTGACACCTGTTGCGGAATCGTCTTATAGTAGATGCAGGCGGATGTATTGGCAATTGGGGCGTTTCCGGCGGCGTTTTCGGACATTTTACTTTTTTCAATGGGGAGAGCGATCGTGGCGAGTGATCTGGAGATTGCACAGAAGGCGCAACTCAAGAAGATTGAGGAGGTTGCTCAGGATGCAGGAGTCGAGCGGGACGATCTCGAGCTGTATGGCGATTACAAGGCCAAGGTGAAAACGGAAATACTCGAGAAGCTGGCCGACGTTCCCGACGGGAAATATATCGATGTGACCGCCATCACGCCCACGCCGCTGGGTGAGGGCAAGACGGTGACCACTGTCGGCGTGACCCAGGGGCTGCGGGTGATCGGCAAGGACGCCTTCGTATGCATCCGCCAGCCGTCGCTGGGACCTGTTTTCGGCATTAAAGGCGGCGCTGCGGGCGGAGGTTACAGCCAGGTGGTGCCGATGGAAGACTTCAACCTCCACCTGACGGGGGACATCCATGCGGTCAGCATCGCGCACAATCTTGCGGCCGCGTTTCTGGATAATGCGCTCAAACGCAAAAACAGGCTCAACATCGACCCGGATTCCATCTCCTGGAACAGGGTGGTGGATCTCAACGACCGGTGGGCGCTGGAAGATGTGGTGATCGGGCTCGGCAAGGGCTTTGTGCGTCGCAGTGGATTCGATATCAGCGTGGCCAGCGAATTGATGGCGATATTGGGGCTTGCCGAGAACCTGCAGGATCTCCGGCGGAGAGTGGGTCGGTGCGTGGTGGCTTCCACCTACGATGGCGAGCCGGTGACGTGCGAGGATCTCGGGTGCGCCGGTGCGATGACCGTGCTCCTCAAAGATGCGCTGAAGCCCACCCTGATGCAGACCCTTGAGGGCGGCCCGGCGTTCGTGCATACCGGTCCGTTCGCCAACATAGCGCACGGCAACTCGAGCATCATCGCCGATCGGATCGCGCTCAAGCTTTCCGATTACGTGGTGACCGAAAGCGGTTTCGGTGCGGACATCGGGATGGAGAAGTTTTTCAACATCAAGTGCCGCATGAGCGGTCTTGTGCCCGATGCGGTTCTGCTCGTTGCCACGATAAGGGCTCTGAAGATGCACAGCGGCGATTTTGATGTCAAGCCTGGCCGGCCCATGCCGCCGGGACTGACTCAGGAGAACCTCGATTCGGTCGGGCGCGGTTGCAGCAACATGGAGAAGCATATCGAGAACGTGCAGCAGTTCGGCGTGCCGTCGGTGGTATGCATCAACCGCTTCACCGATGACACCAATGCGGAGATCGAGGTGGTGCGCGAGCGTGCGCTGGAAGCGGGGGCCGAAGCTGTGGTGGTCAGCGACGTCTGGGCCCGGGGCGGAAAGGGCGGCACGGAGGTGGCCGAGGCGCTGGTGGAAGCCTGCGAGAAGGAGAACAGCTTCCGGCTGCTTTACGAAGACGATGCGTCGATCGAGGAGAAAATTGAGACAATCGCCACAAAGATCTACGGCGCCTCCGGGGTGGAGTTCGCCGCGGATGCGCGCCGGAACATGGATATTTATAAGGAACGCGGATGGGACCGGTTGCCGATATGCATGGCCAAGACCCATCTTTCGCTCTCCCATGACGGCGCCCTGAAGGGCCGTCCGCGCGATTTCGTGCTGCCCGTGCGCGACGTGCGTCCGTCGGTCGGCGCCGGGTTCCTCTATCCGCTCTGCGGCAGCATGCGCACCATACCCGGGCTGCCCACGCGGCCTGCGGGCGAAGATGTGGATATCGACGAGAACGGACGGGTTGTGGGGCTGTTTTAGCCTGCATTTCTCACAAAGCAAAAGAATAAAATCAGTGCAAGTCCTCAGTGAACCACGTTATTTCAGGCGATTCTCCACCGGGCCTGTTCCGGTGGGGGAAACAGTTATCATTACGTGGCGCCTGAGAACCCGTCCTTCCCCGCCGCCCCGGTTCGGGGAGAGACCGGCGGGGGGATCGATAGCAAGTCCCGGCGCGAGGCCGGCGGGGGAAGGGCTTTCCTGGGGCAGCCGGCTTCTTAGCTGTGCATTGTCGTCTTACCGGAACAGGCCGGTGGAAATGAACGCCTGCCTGCTGCAGGCAGGGGGTCCAGTGAATATCGATTGATACGGTTCCCCGCGGCTTACTGCGTTTACCGCTTCTGTTGCAACAATATCGGGGCAATATGAGAAAAGTACTCAACGGTGTGCTCAATTTCGGGGCGAAGATACTGGGAACGGCCAACGAGCGGATATTGCGCGAACTTTATCCGACCGTGGATCGCATCAATGCGCTGGAACCGGAGTTCCAGAAAAAACGCGACGCCGACCTCCGGGAGCTGACCCGGCGCTGGAAGCAGCGCCTGAACGGGCCGAAAAGTTTTGAGGAAAAGCAGCAGATACTTGATGATATCCTGCCCGAAGCGTTTGCGAACGTGCGCGAGGCCGCCCGGCGCGTGCTGATCACACCCAACCCCGACAGCCCGTATCCGACGATGCGTCCCTTCGACGTGCAGTTGATCGGCGGCATTGCGCTGCACCGCCGGATGATCGCCGAGATGGTTACCGGGGAGGGCAAGACGCTCGTGGCCACCCTGGCGGCTTATCTGAACGCTCTGACCGGGGACGGTGTGCACCTGGTGACGGTCAACGACTATCTGGCCCGGCGCGACTGCCAGTGGATGCAGCCACTGTATTATGCGCTCGGTCTGACGGCCGGTTACATACAGTCCCATCAGCCGATCGAAGAAAAGACCGCCGCCTATGAGGCCGACATAACCTACGGCACAAACAGCGAGTTCGGTTTCGATTACCTGCGCGACAATATGAAATACGAGGTGGAAAAGCAGGCCCAGCTCAAACGCGGGCTGCACTATGCGATCGTGGACGAGGTGGATAACATCCTGATCGACGAGGCCAGGACCCCCCTGATCATCAGCGGGCCGGTCACGCAGCAGTCCGACAAATACTATACCGCCCGCCAGCTCGCCGCGGAGATGAAACCGGACAAGCATTACGAAGTCAAGGAGAAGGAGCATACCTGCCTGCTGACCGAAGAGGGCGAGTCCTACGCCGAGAGCCGGCTGGGTGTGGAGAGCCTGCGTACCGAAGCGACCCAGGAATGGCCCCACTTTCTCGAACAGGCCCTGAAAGCGAAGGAACTCTACCGGCAGGGCGAACAGTA
>PUMZ01000318.1 GCA_003551565.1 Candidatus Brocadiaceae bacterium
AATCTTCTAATGGCCGGCCGGTGCATTTCAGGGGACTTTCGCGCGCACGCCAGCTACCGCACCACATCTGACTGTGTCGCCATGGGAGAAGTGACGGGACGAGCGGCCGCGATTGCATCTCACAAAGGAATCTCCGTCCGGCAAGTTGATCCCAGGGTAATCACGCTTCTGTGAATGAGGCAAGTGGAAGCCAACAACAGGTTGGATGCGACGATTAACAGCGCGCCTCAACCTGGCCGTTAGCCAGAAGGAAGACAATGCCTGAACAACCTAATATTCTGTTGATCACCGCCGATGACATGAACTGGGATGCCGTCGGAGCCTATGGGTGCCCGGTGCGTGAGACGACCCCGAATATCGACCGGTTGGCCTCCGAAGGCATTTGTTTCAACCATGCCCACGTAACCATTGCCGTCTGCCAACCCAGCCGATCAGCACTCATGACCGGACGCTATCCCCACAGAAACGGAGGGGAGGGCTTTTTCCATCTCAGAACCACCGGAATACCAATCCTTCCGGATCTGCTTCGTCGGGAAGGATACCAGGTCGGCATTCTCGGCAAGGTTGGCCACTCGACACCGTATGCCGAATTCAAGTGGGATATGACCCACGACATGGATGAGTTGGGGCATGGCCGCAATCCATCCGTCTACGGTCAGTATGCGTCCGGTTTTCTGACGCAGGCGCAAGCGGGATAACAAACCGTTCTTTCTTATGTTGAATTCTCACGATCCTCACCGCCCTTTCTACGGAAACGACAAGCCAGAGTGGTACACGGAAGGCAACGCGCCGCCGGCAGCATCTCCATCGAGAACATTCAATCCCGGGGAAGTGACCCCGCCCGGATTCCTCGTGGATCTACCCGACGTGCGCCTCGAGATAGCGGAGTACTACAATTCGGTCCGTCGATGTGATGATACCGTCGGTGCTGTTCTCGATGCTTTGCGCCACGCTGGTTATGAGGGCAACACAATCGTGATATTCCTTTCGGACAACGGCATGGCTTTCCCGTTTGCGAAAACGAACTGCTACTTGAATAGCACCCGTACGCCATGGATTATGCGGTGGCCCGGAACGATTCAGCCCGGCCTACTCGATAGCATGCACTGCATTTCAGGAATAGACCTGATGCCCACTCTTCTGGAGGCAGCGGGCATCGAGCACATCCCGGATATGGATGGCCGATCGTTCCTGCCCGTGCTTCGCGGCGAGAAGCAGAACCGCCGAGATCTTGTCTTTACACAATTCCATCAAACCGCAGCCAGGAGGAACTACCCCATGCGCTGTGTACAGAGCCGACGATTTGGGTATATATTCAACCCGTGGTCCGACGGAGTGCGCGAATTCAAAAACGAGTCCCAATCCGGTCGCACAATGAGAGCTATGCAGGTGGCTTCCGAGCAGGACTGCCGTATCGGGGAACGTGTCGATCTATTCCTTTACCGAGTGCCCGAGGAGTTCTATGACTTTGAGAATGATCCTGATGCCCTCTGTAACCTGATCAACGATCCGAACTATGTTTCAGATGCTCAGTTCCTGCAGAAGGAAATGGAACGTTGGATGGAAAGAACTGATGATCCTGCCCTTTCGGCATTCCGCAACCGAAATTCGCAGAAGTCACGAGATCAGTTCATGCAACAGATTGCCGCAGACCTATGTGTCACATCTTAGAAATGGCGAACAATCCCACTGGAGACTATTCCGATTCCGCTGTGCTCCATCGGAAAGCCTCAGCCATTGGGGGCGGACCGGGGTAAGCCAATGTAATGCTTGATTATACGCCGTAAAATAAGGCTGTATAATGCTTAGAGACGTGTTTTTAGGGACGAAATGAGGCTTTTAAGGATTCTTTAAGTATTTTCGACAGCAGTGTTTAGTTGTTTCTTCGCTTACACGCGATTTTTGGGAGGCAAAAAAGGTTTTAAGCGCTTATCGGAGAGTCATGAACAAAAGCAACGCAAAGTCGCCAGGACGCCGGGACGCAATGCAATAACAGCCATAAAACCCGCGCCTCTGCGCCTTCCCGCCGTTGCGTTAAATCAGATAATCTTAGCTGTTTGTGTTTTTGCCGGAGCGATGTTATAATCCACTATAAGATTAACAGATGACTGGAGGGCGGCACTATGAAACGTTTCAATGCAATATATAACAATGGTGAAGTAGAGCTTATAGATAAACCCGACAGCACCGAGCCGACGAAAGTGTTTGTGCTTTTCCCCGACGAAAACACGGAAATTCGTGCTCTCAGAGGTGCGAAAAAATCAAAGAGCCCCATTGATTATTCAGCGATTTCCAAAGACCTCGCAAATCTGTCCAAGGAAAGTGAGAAGCACCTTGAAGAGGAAAGCAACTCTTGAATCGATATGTCATAGATACCCAGATACTTGTCAGGCATATTTTTGGTGTGATGTGTTAATGATGTTTAAGAATTGGTTACAACCTGCCCGGCGTGGATTCTTAACCTGCGGGCTGCAGGTCACGGGAGTTTATAATCTTTTTCAGGTCGGAGCTCATCCCAGTGGATTTTGAAGAGCTGGCCGGGCGCGCCTTCGATCCGTTCAAAAGCGGGATGCGGTTGGCCGGGACGGGTATATTTCTCCATTCCGGGACGATGCCGGTCGTTCAGATAATGTGTTACGCCGTAATATCTGCCGATACCGAGGATCGTTTCCGGCGGAGCGTGGGGCAGACCAACCGCTTTCAGGCTGTCGGGGGCGTGGAATCGGAGTTGCCACGGGTTCCTCGACATGATGACTGCATCCGGTTCGTTGGCATGCAACCAGTCGCCCAGCTGGGGATAGATCGACCTGTCGCTGTAAGGGAACGTGCTGGTATTCACGTTGTCCCGATGGTATTGTTTCAGACGTTCCGTGTTGAACATGATAGCGGCAAACGCTGTGATGCAAAGCAAAAACACGGGGATCCACCGCCACTTCTGCAACCAGCCGGCTGTCTTCTGCTCCGACGGCGGCTTTTCCCGGTCCGATATGCCCGTGGCCATGCCGGCCGCGAGGGCGGGTACCGATTCCAGGACCCGCGCGGCGCCTGTCACGGCGAGAACGGCCGTCGCCGGCAGGAAGACGAAAGCAAAGCGCGACCTTATCTCCCACAGGAACACGATAAAGGCCCAGTGCGCGGCCATGACAAGCAAGATGGCAAGGGCCGGGCCGATTGCCATATATGGCCGGGCGGCGTGCTCCTCCCGGCCGTTGTCCGCTGAAGACCGGGGTTGGTGATTGCCGGGTTGGTCGACGAACAATCCTATAACTTCCCTGATAAAGGTCCTGACCGCAATAACGGGTGTGGCAATCAGCAGTGCGGCCAGAAAGAGAACCGCGCCGATGCCTGTCATGGCCCAGAGGGGGTCTTCCCACTCCGCGACCGGTCCCCATCGGGTCCCGTAGTTTTCCTGTCCGGACCGCTGCTGCCTCACGCGACTGTTCTCCGGCGCCAGGCGCTGGTGCATCCAGGCGCCCGCTCTCCCGAAACGGTACCATTCCTCTTCCCGCGTGCCGGGGCCAAGCAGTGCCCAGCGCGTGAATGCTTCGGCGTTGCGTGCGGTCACCTCCCAATAGCGTTCGCCATGTTCGCGCCACCGGTCGGACGTTCCCGGCAGGTTCTCCCCCCAGTAAGGATGGTAGAAATTTCTTTCCCAGCTTCCGAACCCTATGTAACCGCTCACGAAGTTCTGAGTGGAGTGCAGCGGGTGGCCGTAGTGTGCCCAGGTTGTCAGCAGCCAGGGCAGTATGCAAAGTGAAGCGACGAGCATGCCGGCGTAAGTCCATTTTTGCACCAGTGCTTTTCGCCCGCAGGCCGTCAGCGCTATCAGGGGATAGAGGGGGATAAGTACCAGCATGGAGCCTTTGGCGTAATAGGCCAGCGCTGCGGTGAAGCCGCCGGCCAGGTGCAGCCAGGGTCGCTTGCGCGCCCCGAGCACGGCAGCCAGGAAAAAAGCCAGCAACATGGCGATGGCGACATCGCACAGAGTGGTGAGGGAAGCGGTGAACAGGTCGAGTCTGCTCATCATTATCAGCCCGCAGATCAAGCCGACGTAAGCCTTGCCCGAAAAGGCCATGGCAAGGAGCGCAACGGCGATTGGAAGGCCCACGGACCCGAACAGGATTGCGGGGACTTTGGCCGACCATGAATCCACGCCCCATATTCGGAACGCCGGGGCGATCGCCATACCCATAAATGGGGGCCAGTGGTCCTCGCGCCTTTCGATATTGGGATTGTAGGGGATGAAAAATGTGCTGATATGGCGTATTTGGAAGCCGCGTCCGGCCACGAGGCTGCGCCCCATCTCCGCATAGGCGGCCGCGTCGGCATGTCCGACGAAGCGCACGTCCCTTACGATCTCGATTTTATAAGCCGTCATATAAAGGCCCAGGGCCAAAAGCGTTGTGAGGACTATGACGGTGGAAAGTGATCCACAGGCGGAAAATTTGCAAAATCGGTTCATTGCTTGCGGGGACCGGGCAAAAAAGGAACTCAGAACAGCTACGTTCTTGGAGCACGGCCGAACACCCGGCTCGTAGTGGACGCT
>PUMZ01000215.1 GCA_003551565.1 Candidatus Brocadiaceae bacterium
ACCTCTGGAGGTTTATGATTGGTTTCCAGTCAAGCCGGAGCGGATAGGACGGGCCTTAATTCCGCAGACGTCATTATTAAACCTGTATGTCTCCGTTTCAGCCTGTACGAGGGGAACATATATTATCATTTTGCAGCTCAGTCGGACGCGCAGCTTGATTCGATGGAACGGCTGATGGGCATAAATCCCGCAGCACAGCCCGAACCTGCGGATATAAACCTCGGCTTCCTGCCTGTTGCGAGTACTGTGCTGATACGGGGCGAGAAAAACATCATCGTCGATCCCGGCAGCCATCATATTGGCTATTACGGGATTCTCGGGCGCGCTTTGAAGGATGCCGGGGTCGGTTTTGATGAAATAGATACGGTGGTCGTCACCCACTGGCATCACGATCATTTTTGTAATGCCGGCTTGTTCGACGGAGCTGAACTGGTGATTGGTGAGGGGGAACTTGACTTCGGTTCCGGTCATTACGGGGTTCAGGAAGTCGGGGCTCTGACCGCCCGTATGGGGCGCATAACATCAGTCAGTAACAGCAAAGTTCTGTGCAGGGGCGTTACCGTGGTCCACACGCCGGGCCATACTCCGGGAAGCATCTGTGTTATTGCTGAAACTGAATCCGGGCGTGTTGCCATTCCCGGCGATACCGTCATGACTGCCCGTCAGTTTGCTCGCAGGGAATTCAGTCACTGGTATTCGCCCGAAGAAAAGCGCTTGCTGCGCCGTTCGCTTGACAGAATTCTTGAATTTTGCCCGTCCGGAATTATACCCGGTCACGACGGTGCTTTTGAGGTAAAACCGGGTAATCAAATTGAATAGGCTTTATGTTTGATTTGTGGGGTGCTTTGAATTATGATAGATTATTCAAGTTGATTGCAATTTTACCTGGCTTTCCGTCATCCTTGCGGATGTTGTGGCTGCGCAAGCAAATCGCAATCACTTGTTTTAAAAGGAGATATCAGTTGCTAATATGTTGAATGGGTATCTTTTTGTAAGTTTTTAGTGAACCACTTGGTGATGAAGTAACGTGGTTACCTGAGTATTTACGTCTTTTTTTACCAGCAGCCAGATACAACAACTCTGTTCGTGAAGATGTTTAATGCCAAAATATTTTTGATCATTTAACATCCGCGAACTTGGAGGAATGCCATCTGTGTCATGTAGATGACTTATTTTCAAAATGTTTTTTTTAGTGGGGGCGGTACTATGATTAAGGTTCTTAAGGATATGCAGCGGGCTGTGGCGGTGCAGGTTTTTTTGGTGTTTGTTTTTTCGGCGATGGCTTCAGCCTCCGTCTCCCCATCAGAGGTAAGGTTGGCTGAAGACGGTGAGGCTTTGTTCCCTGTGGTGATTTCAGCCGATGCCTCTGAGCTTGTTGAAAGTCGTGCGGATGAGCTGGCGGAGTATCTCGGCAGGATAACCGGGGCGGAATTCGAGGTCGAACGAGGCGACGGTATGTCGGGTATTGCCGTTGGCGTGTTCACCGATTTTCCTGCTTTGGAGACCGGTGTATCGTTTGACGGCGACGATCCTTTCAGGCGCGAGGAATATCTGCTGCGTACACATGAGAACGGGGTACTGATCATCGGAACTGATGCGCGTGGGATGACACATGCGGTCTGGGGCTTTCTGCATGACATCGGATACCGCCTGTTTTTCCTTACCGATACGTGGGAGATCGTTCCCGACATACCCGATCTCAGCGTCAGTATGGACAAATTTGAAACAACCGATTTTGTCACCCGCCAGGCGCCCCGCGGGGCGCCCTGGTCCGACGGCGCGCTCTGGACCCGCTGGCGCGACCGGAATCGGATGACTCCCGCATTCCGGCTGAGCACAGGTCATGTTTACGGGCGCATTGAGAGCCGTAACAGGGAGGAGTTTGAAGCAAATCCGGAGTATTATGCGCTTGTTGACGGTGAAAGGCGTGTGAGCGGCGGCAACCGGAAGTTCTGCATTTCCAACCCGGGACTGAGGCAGTTGGTCGTTGATGACAAGGTGCGGCGCGTCGAGGCCAATCCGGAAATCGACAGCGTTTCTATTGATCCTTCGGACGGCGGCAACTGGTGCGAGTGTGATGAGTGTGCCGAGCTGGGCAGCATCAGCGATCAGGCGATAGTGCTGGCTAACGATGTCGCGGAAGCGATCAATGATCTGGGACACGGTGAGAAGTATGTTGGCATCTATGCTTACAACCAGCATTCGCCCCCGCCGAATATCAGGGTTCACCCCAATGTAGTGGTCAGTATAGCAACTTCTTTCATAAGGGGGGGATATACTCTCCAGGAACTGATAGAGGGCTGGTCTGAAAAGACGGACATCATCGGTATAAGGGATTATCATGATGTTTTCCCGTGGAGTCATGATATGCCGAGGCGCGCGCGCGGCGGCAACATCAGCTATCTGGAAGAAAGGATTCCTTATTTTTACGAACACGGCGCCCGTTTTATGAACTCCGAAGCGGGGGACAGCTGGGGGGCCAACGGCCTGGGATTCTGGCTTTCACCGATCCTGCTATGGGATGTCAGCGCAGCGGAGAGGGTCGAAGATTATGTGGAGGACTTTCTTGAGAAAGCTTTCGGGCCAGCAAAGGAACCCATGCATGATTTTTACGAGGTGGTAAATATGGATCGTTCCCTTCGTACAGCAGAAGACGTTACTGGTCGCATGTATATCGCGCTTGAAGAGGCCAGGGAGTTGACGGACGATCCGGATATAAACGCTCGGCTTGACGACCTCGTCCTCTTCACCCGATATACGGAGCTTTACAACCTGTACCGGGGAAAATCGGGCGATGAGCGCCAGAAAGCCTTTGAACAGGTCTGGCGGCATGCTTACCGTATCAGGGATCGCATGCTTCTTTCAACCGTGGCGCTCTGCCACCGGGACAGGTTCAGGGATCGTGCCGTCAGCCTTCCGGAGGGTGCCGAATGGGGAACTCCCGAGGATGAGCATCCATGGAAGGACAGTACACCGTTCAGTGAGGAGGAACTTGGCGAAATCGTAAGTGCGGGTATTGAAGCCAACCCGATCCAGGTCCTTGACTTTGAGCCGGTTGCTTACAGCGAGGAACTTGTGCCCGCCGCAGAAAAGCTCGATCTGCCTGAGGTAACCCCCGGGAATTTCAGGCTGCGCGGCCGCGGGACCCGGCGTTTTCATACATGGCTTGATGAGCCCGGAGAGATAACACTCAAGGTGACCGGCGGGCTGATAGCTCACTACCGGGATCGCGGCAATGTCCAGCTTCGCCTCTACTCATCCAAGGAGGCGACCCTGGAGCCGGTGGATACTGATGATAGCGTTCCGCCCGACGGTAACGAGTATGAGGTGACACTCCGTTCGCCTTACAGCGGTTATCACATACTTGAGGTATCGGACGGCAGCGATATGACCAATCTGGTCATGCCGGACGACCTGCCCCTGAACGTGCTCTCCAGCATGGAAAACCCGCCGGGTCGGACCCTTGGCGGGCGCTGGTCGCTGTATTTCTACGTCCCGAAAGGCACCGATATGGTCGGCGGTTTTACCCGAGACCTCAGGGGGCGGATGATCGACACCAGCGGCAACGAGGTGCTGAGTTTTGCGGAACTTGAATCCGAGGGCTATTTCAGCGTGCCTGTGCCGGACGGAGAAGACGGCGGTCTCTGGAAGATAGAGAATTCAGGCGGACATAAGCTACTGATGACCGTGCCGCCTTACCTGGCCCGGAGCGAGAAGGAATTGCTCCTGCCTGCTGAAGTTGTGGAGGCCGACGGCAATTAAGGCCACATTTCTCACCAGGCTGTACAGTTAACGCCATAACGTAATTTTGACTCCCCAAAAAACGGGTTTGACGTGGTTGGGGGTTTTTCCAGAGGCTTGCTCGTAAAGGCTGTAGGCGTAAAGTATGACAGGCATCCTGCCTGTCTAGCGCGCAAAACACGTGTGAATCATCACCTAGTGGTCCATTCCACTTGATTTTGTGGATTCAGAGGCATTCTGACGAGGTCATTTCAAGGCGCGGCGACAAAGTCGACCCCCAAGGGTCCCTGCGGAGCCGCAACGAAGAAATGGCCCGTCAGGATGCTTCCCGTAGGGCCGGGCGGCGGTGGCTCATCTGCTGCGTTGCCGATCGGCGCCGACCTGTCAAGGTCTGGCTTCTCACTGCGCCTTGCATCTGAACCACCGGCGCTCCGGCTGAATCCATAAACTCAAGTGGAATGAACCACTAGCAGCCCGGCCGAAAAGGTGCAACACAATAAACAAGGATGCCTGTCATTCGTATAGCACGCATCCTTGCGTTCGCACAGGACAGGCAAGATGCCTGTCATACATTCCGCCTGCACCTTTTCGGCCAAGCCCCCAGCGGCAACATTTAATATAGAGTATTGAAAAAAATGTGAGGGGGCTTTACTTAAAGACAGCAGGGATAACTTTTTCTATTTTCCATTCACGCTCGAAATTGTCTGATTTATACACGACCTTATCCCCCGGTTTAGCACCCATGAAAGCAAGAGCGAGCGGCGATTTGTACGAGTAAACGT
>PUMZ01000307.1 GCA_003551565.1 Candidatus Brocadiaceae bacterium
CGGCATGCACCGGGCGACTCAAATGTCTCACCCTGCAGCCGCCCGGGCACGGGAGGGCGCGCGAAGCACCTGCTCAGCCGTACAAGGCCCCATTCATCAGCCGGTTCAACTGTTCCTTCCCATCTGTTATACGTAACTCAACGCGCAAAACATACAGTGGAATCTTCGCCGGCCAGCGGTTTTTGAGTTTGACGTAATCTTTTTCGGTGGTGATCACCGCTTTGCATCCGCACGTTCCGGCTTCGCGTGCGAGGGTCTCCAGATCGGTCCGGGTGTAGCGATGGTGGTCGCGGAACGTAAAATGTTTCCTGATATCGGCGCCGAGTCCCATGATGGTCGATTCGAATGCCGGAGGGTTTCCGATAGCGCTGAAAAGCATAACCTTCATTTTATCAAGGGATTCCGGGTTCTTTGGCTCCTTCCCGGAGGAGTTGATCAACTGCGTGGGTTTATGAACCGCTTCGGCAACAGGCACCGTCCCGGCCGCCGATGATATGCGATCGCGGATTGCCGCTTTAAGTTCGGGCCCGATCTTATCGGAACGCGTGAGAACGATGATATCGGCCCGTTCCAGTGCCTTGAGGGGCTCGCGCAGCAGTCCGCGCGGGATGGGATGTTCGTACCCGAATGGCTGCAGGCAGTCCACCAGCACGATATCCAGGTCGCGCTGCAGCGCCAGGTGCTGGAATCCATCGTCAAGAAGCAGGCAATCGGCAAGGCCCTCTGCGAGTGCGTCCCTGGCCAGGGCGGAGCGGTTTTTGCCCGACAGCACCGGTACAGCGCTGAAGCGGCCTGCGAGCAGGCGTGTTTCCTCATTTTCGGCCTCTCCGCCCGCCCTGTAGGCGTGCGTAAGTATTGCGGGTTTTCGGCCGAGTTCCATGAGACGGGCGCATACCCATTCGACCATCGGTGTTTTTCCCGTGCCGCCTGCCGTGATGTTCCCCACGCTGATAACGGGGCAGCCGGCGCGGTACGGGCGCAACGGCCCATAGAGCCTGTAATAGCGGCCTATAGCCGATAGCGGGCGCCACAGGCAGTATGCGGGCACGCACAACGCCGCACGCGCAAGGCGGGCGTCGGGCGTCGTTCGCCTGCCGGAGATGACCTCGAAAAAATAGGAACTCACCGCGGCGGAAAAGGGCATCGCGGTTTACCTCCCGGACCGGAATTTTGGTCCATGGTTATCCCAAAAACAATGTCAGCCAGACGGGTATGGTAAAGATCGAGACGAGTTGAGTGGTCAGTACAGTGGAGGCTGCAAAATCCGTGTCCGAATCGTAAACCTCACTGAGCACAACGCTCATTATGGCCGATGGCATCACGGCCACCACCAGCAGTATACGCATCAGCTCGTCAGGAAACGGCATGGCAAACAGGAGCATAACCGCAGCGGCCGGGACGAGTAAAAGGCGCAGCAGGACGATCGATACCTGTTGCATGGTGAAGAAATGGCCGAGCTTTAAATCGGCGACCCGGCTGCCGGCCAGAAACATTGCCAGCGGTATCGTCGCCTGGCCGAAGATATCCAGCATTTCAATGAATGAGCCCTGCAGTGTGGCGAAAACCCCTGTCGGAGAAATTTCCAGCCCACGGCCGGCAAGAAGTCCGCTCAATGCTATGACCGCGATGGCCGACAGTATCGCGACCATCGGCACACTCAGCAGGTGTGTCAGACTGTCCCGTCTGAGGCGGTTGCCGGTGAGAGCGAAGATGCCCAGTGTCCAGAGGGCGATCTCGGAACCGAGCGTGGAAAAAACCAACATGGCCACGCCGGCCTCTCCCCACAGCATCAATATAATGGGCAGCGGCAGGAAGGAATAGTTGTTGATTGTGCTCTGGAAGAGGAACTGGTGTTTCTGCCTATCATCACTGAACCGGCAGAATTGCATGGCGAAAAAACCGACGATATAGCCGGTGGCCATAATGACAATAGTCCCTACGGGCAGGGCCCAGTTTGCGAGCAGACTGTCGAGGGTGAAATTCTCGACCAGCGATGAAAAAACCAGGGCCGGATAGAAAAACCAGGTGACGAGCTTCGAGAGCTGTGTCGTAGAGTCGCTGCCTATCAGGCGCAGTTTCCTTGCGAGTATTCCGAATCCTACCATGCAGAATATGGCTGCGACTTTTATGAAAAACTCTAAAAACATGGATTGGTTGGGATCGTTAAGTTCCAGAAGGAAGAAGGACGCCTGCCAGAGCGTCTCGCGGTTCTCCTGTTCGTCAATGAGGATGCGGGAAAAGCAACCGCGATTGACAGGATTGCCGATACGCTGTTCACCCGACTTGAGCGGTTCCCGGTTGTTATACCTCCCCGGGCTGTACATTGTGGTTGTCAGACCGCCGTGGAGCGGGTTAACGCCCGAAAAAACTCAGGAGGCAAAAGGCATACATTCAGTGAATCCCGTTCGTTTCCAGCGGGCCGTTCCGGTGGAAGAATCTCCTGAAATAACTGGTTCACCGAGAACTCACGTTGGATGTATTATGGCCGAAAAAACAGGCCATTGCAAGTGCGGGGTCGACGGGGTCGAGACAGTTTCTGATACAATGCCCGGTCGTGGCGAACCGGCGCCTTTCGCAAAATCTCAATGACGGGACGGTAACCCGGTTATTTCACGCGTGCTCGGTGGTGCAGATGTGGCAGAAAGCAAACGCCGCCTGCCTGTGCGTGCGCACCTGTCTGCGTCGCGGAAGCGGCAATGTTATGCAACAATATCGTTTCGCCCGCTTACAGGATGAGCAGCTTATGCATCTCCGGCCCGATCGGGTTCGTTCACCCGGCCGATAAATAATATGCTGCCGGTTGTGTTTTCGCGAATCAGGAACAGAAATGGATGGTCGGCCCGGAAAACCGGAGGCCGGGATATGGAGACCGCTTGCCGGGATATTACCACTGCGGTTGCAGCGGCTGCTTCCGTACCCTCTTCGTTCACCTCCACGAACGCTTTGTGCAGGACATCGGAGACAAACAGCTCACGGCTCCCGTCCATACCGGAGAAATCCGCCCTGCCCGCCTCAAAGGCATCCTTCATGCCAATTGCCCGGAGTTCGGGCACGAGTGTGTGGGTGCCCCATTCAAATTGAAACCTGGGGAAATAAACATCCACCTCCCTGCTGCGGAGCATTCCCAGCCATTCTTCAAGGCGCCCCGGGTTTTCCTCCAGCATCGTTTCGACCCTGCCGAGACCTCCCTCCCTGTCCCGGGGCAGAACGACAACCATTGAGACGTCACCGCCGGCATAGGGCATTTCCAGCACCTGCACCATGTCCGTTTCGGCATACGGAAACCGGCTCCTTTGATGCATCATATGCACATCCATGGCCTGCCGTCCGTCTTCTGCGGTAAACGGAGCCACTTGCGTGGCATCTTCCTCGAACAGATTTTCCCAGGCGCCATGGAAATAAATGGCATTGACGAGCACGAGGCAGGTCAATTCATCGAGCGCGCCCCGTCCTATCAGGTCTTTTATCTTCTCCGCGGTCTGTTCCTCCACCCAGGCATTTATAGCCTTTCTCGCCTCTTCGGCAGCCTGCACGTAGTCCACCGGTGTTACGGAAACGCCGTAATGCTCCTTCATCAGGCTGATGTAGTCTTCCATGAAAGGATAGTCCTTCTGCGGCCACAGCGAGTTGGCGATATGGAGTTCTATCTCACCTTTGCTTTGCACCCGCTCCATCCGTTCGGCAAGAGAGGCAAAAGCGGAGTGCAGTGCGGTTCCATTTTGGGCAAAGCGCAGGGCCCGGGCCATCTGCTCACGGGTCTCTCCCCGCGCACCGCCGTACGTCATGGCCAGGGCGGTCGAAATGCTGTAAGGGGAAAAAAACAGGTTCTCACCGTCCTCCTTAAGCCGTGCATACAGATCCAGGGCGAACAGGTTGTTCCTTTCCGCCAGTTCGGTCAGATCCACCTCCTCGTTCTCCGCACCGGAGCTATCACTGCCTCCGGGATTGCCGCCTGCAGCGAGAACGGCTTCCTCGGTCGCCGGCCGAATTGTTTCAATGCGTCCGTTCCTCGCTTCTACCACGACCCGCGCGCCTTGCTCCAGCACTTCAGCGCCATCGTCATGGGTGGTAAAGCCAAGCACCATCTGCTCCGGCCTCTCCCCAACGATCATATCGAGATCACCGAACCGGATGGTAAACCGCCAGCGCGGAGGATGGCTCCACCCCGCCGCATGCGCGACCGCACTTTCCACCGTACCAACGAAAACGAAATCCCCGTCCGCCAGTCCGGAGCGGACTCCGGGGGCCGGGAGTTCCTGAGACCCGGCGTTTTCGGACTGGGCGAGCGCCGGCGCCTGGAAGAAAACCATAGCAATGCCCAGATATAATGCCAGTCTTACCGCAACGTCAACTGTTACCTCCAAAGATTTTCTCATCCTTTTCATTCCCTCTGCTGCAGTGAATTTCAATATCAGCCGCCGGCATCGGCAGCGAAGTCTGTAACAGTTAGACGCACGGAGTGCAAAAAGGTTCCAAAAAACCGTGTTTGTTTCCTGTCACTTGAGGGATGCCGGTTGTTATCAAAGGCCCCGGGTTCTGCAATTGTTGCTGGCAGACTGCCGGAGTCCGGTCCGAAAAGACCTCCACGGGTTTGGAGGGGCCCTTCATTGGCTCCGGAATCCGCAAACTGTCGGGATAATAACGCCGGGCCCGCCTGCCGGCCTGTCTGCGGCCCGGCAGGCGGGCCTGGAAGCGTCCACTGCGAGCCGGGTTGCCGGGGAGCGGTTCAGATTCCGAAAAAACGGCTGCAATTATTCCGGTGACGTCTCCGGGCGCAAAGACTTTTGACACAGGCTGTTTTAATATGATATTTTGAAGGGCTATAAATACACGCATAGTATAATAACCGATTGTTCGTTCCGCCGGGGCTCACCCGGGGTCACGAACGCCAGCCTGCCAGCTGCAGGTAAGAGGTTCTCTGAATATTTGCATGGGAGAATCGTTACTTTTTTTCATGAGGTGTCTTATGAGTACGGGTGAAGCGGGAAGTGCCGGAGGTGCTGCATCGGGTATGGATCAGGGAGCGGAAGTGATAATGGAGGAGCAATCCAACCTGTACTCGGACAAATCGCAGGCGGTAGCTTTTCTTCTGAGTTTGTTCGTGGGTATGCTGGGGATCGACAGATTTTATCTGGGGCATATCGGGCTCGGTATTCTTAAGCTGATCACCTGTGGTGGATTGGGCATCTGGGCCCTGATCGATGTTGTTTTGATCGGTATGGGCATTACCAGAGATGCTCAAGGCCGTTCCTTACGGCGTGATCGGCCGGTTGGCACACCGAATAAGTCTCAGGGGACAACATTTCTACTGTCCTATTTCCTTGGATTCCTGGGTGTTGACCATTTTTACCTCGGCAATACGGGGCTGGGGGTTTTAAAACTTATCACGTGCGGCGGGCTGGGCATCTGGGCGCTTATCGATGACATTTTTACCGGTATAGGATGCCGCCGGGATTCGGAAGGCAATTCCTTGGTTTTCCCACAATGAGTCTTCGGGCTAAAGGTGCTTTCGTATTATTGCTGATCGGCGGAATATACACCGCTGCCGTGTTCCAGTGGCCGCAGAGCACTTTTGCACCGTTTTGCTTTTTGCGGGCGTTGACCGGCCTTCCATGTCCCAGTTGTGGGATGACCCGTTCCTTCCATGCTCTGGCCCGGCTTGATTTGAAAGAGGCGATCGGACAGAACGTAGCGTCTCCCATTCTGTTTTCCGGGATTTTTATCGTTGCGTTCCTGGCGGCTATGCAGGTAATCACCCAAAAAAACATCCTTGAAGGGACATGGTTCCATTCTAAACGGATCGTTTTCGTCGCGATCGTTGCTATGATGGGCGTGGCGTGGCTGGTCAACCTTTACATTTTCTTCTGGTTTTAATGTGAAGCGGCTTTTATTTCCAAGGATCGGGATCCGCAAAGTCGAAAAATCGCCCTGGCATAGTGATATGTTCCACTTGATGATGGATTTGGGCGGGAGATGAGAACCGACATCGGCAGCCAAAAAAAAGACCGAAAAAGCCGTACGCACGAAGAGAGCGGCGCGCAGCGGGGTATTGCGTCGCCCGGCGCCGGGCATTCCGCCCCCGAAGCGTTGCCGCAGCCGGGCGGGCGTGGTTTTGCCGCCATGGCTGCATGTTACGGCATGGGGGTTTTCAACGACAATTTTTTTCGCCAGGCGACGTTGCTGCTTGCCGTAGCGGCGGGCGTGGGGTGGTATCAGGGCGCGGCAATGGCGCTTTTCGCCCTGCCATACCTTCTGTTATCCGCCCCGGCCGGCTGGTTTGCGGACAGGCACCCCAAGCGCCGGGTTGTGATCGGGGCCAAGGCCCTGGAAGTTGCGGCAATGGTTTGCGGAGCGGTTGGCGTTCTGACGGGAAGCTGGCGGCTGATGCTCGCGATGGTCTTCCTTATGGGCAGCCAGTCGGCCATCTTCAATCCGGCCCTGAACGGTTCGATACCGGAGTTGTTTCCCAGGCACAGAGTCAATCCCGTCAATGCCAACCTGCGTATAGCCGCCACGGGTGCGATACTTTTCGGGGTGGCATGTGCCGGGCTGGCGCTCAATTTCGGGGGGGGATCGATCCGGGGTTGGCCGACCGGTCGCCTCTTCGTGGCTGCCGTGGTGCTGGGCGTTGCACTGGCTGGTCTGGTGGCGGCCTTGGGCGTGCCGCACAGGGAAGCTGCCGATCCGCAGGCGCCGTTCCCGTGGAAGGGTTCGTGGGATACAATGAAGGAACTGTGGCGCATCCGGCTGGATCCGTTCCTGACGCTCGCTATCGGTATGATCGTGCTCGTTTTTTTTCTGGGTGCACTGAAAATAATGATCGTCAACGAAATCGGTCTCGATCAGTATGGGCTGGGCGAGGCTGCGACGAGCGGGATGATTTTTGCCGCTATGGCGGGTGTTGGCGTGGGGGGGCTGATCAGCAATGCTGTTATCAGGCGTTGCCGGTGGGATTTGATCATGATGCCGCTGGCGCTGGCTATAGGGGTGATTTTTTGCATCATGGCGCTGGCCCCTTTGTTCCCTGCTGCGGCTCAGGTGCCGTTAATTTTCCTGATGTTGGGGCTGGCGGGAATCATCGGTGGTCTGATGGTGATCCCGTCCCAGGCCTTTCTCCAGCTCCGGCCGCGTCCGGAGAGGCGCGGGGCGGTGATTGCCGCCTGCAACTTCGCCGTGTTTTCCGGCATCCTGATCTCGGGGCCGACGGGTTGGGGTCTGCTCGAAAGCCTGCGTCTTGGGCGCACGTTGCTTTGGGTCTTTCATTTTGTCGGTTTTCCGGTGAACCGTCGGCTGATGTTAATGCTGAGTCCTTCCACGAGTTTTCTGCTGCTTGCATTCCTGAGCGTATCGCTGGTGTTATTTCTGACCCGGCGCATACGCAACCGAACGCCCGATAATCCTATTGTGTGAGGTACAGATCATGCCGATGACCCGTCGAGGAAACGTTCTCAACCGTTTGCTGGCGTTCTTTGCCCGGCTGCTGCTCGGGTTGCGTTACCGGATCGAGATCAGGGGACTGGAAGATATCGAGTCGCGCGGCCGGTGCGGGATCGTTTTTTTGCCGAACCATCCTTCACTGATCGATCCGGTCATTTTGCTATCCATACTTTACGGGCGGTTTGCGCCGCGCCCCTGGGCGGTTGAGCACCAGGTCGATCGTCCCGTGATAAGGCGCCTTGCCCGGCGTCTTGGGGCGCTCATTTTTCCGGCAGTCGGCAGCGACGCACAGAGGGCGCGCCGGGCGGTGGAGCAGCATATTGAAACCACTGCCGGGGAGTTGAAGAGGGGCGGGAATATCCTGCTCTATCCGTCGGGACATGCCTACCGGCAGGGGAGGGAGGATTTGCGCGGGAACAGTGCCGCACACCGGGTCCTGCAGCAGGCGCCCGGGGCACGGCCCGTTCTGGTGCGCGTTACCGGACTTTGGGGGAGCAGTTTCAGCTGGGCGCGGGGCTATGCACCGCGTGTCGATCGCATAGTGAAAAAAGCGATCAGGGACGTCCTTTTAAACCTGATATTTTTCGGTCCGCGCCGCCGCGTTACGATCGAGTTCGCGGAGCCCGAGGACCTGCCGCGGGACTCCGGTAGGGAGCCTTTTAACCGCTATCTGGAAGAGTTTTACAACCGGGAAGAATCCCCGCCCATGTATGTGCCCTATACCATCTGGGAGGAGGGCGGGGCAAGGAAAATGTCCGAACCCCGCACCGCCGACCGGGGCGGACCCGCGGCCGGGGCCGTTCCGCCGGAGGTTGAGGAAAGCGTCAAGGAGCATCTTCGCGAGATAAGCGGTGCCGAAGAGATCGGTCCCGGCCTGCACCTGGGCAAGGACCTGGGGATCGACAGCCTCGGCCGGGCTGAACTGCTGGCGTGGCTCGAATCGCAGTGGGGTCACAGCACCGGCAGCGTCGAGTCGGTGCAGACCGTCGGCGACCTGATGCTCGCCGCCGCCGGAAAGGCCCCGCCGGACGAACCCGGGGCATTGGTGGAGCCGCCGTCAAAATGGTTCCGGAAGGGGAAAGACGGGCGTGTCCGCCCGCCCGCCGCCGCAACGATCAACGAGGCGTTTCTGCAGGCGGCCACTGAGGCTGCGGGGGACCCCATAGCGGCCGACCAGGTATCCGGGTGCCTCAGTTACCGGCGGGTTCTGACCGCGGTGTTTGCGTTGCGTCCCCGCATCGAAGCGCTTCCCGGCCGCCGCGTGGGCATTATGCTGCCGGCTTCGGCCGGGGCCGGCGTGTTGTATCTGGCCACCCTTTTCGCCGGTAAGACGCCGGTGATGCTGAACTGGACGCTGGGCGGCAGGAACGTGATGCACTGTCTCAAAAGCGCTGAAGTGCGCACGGTCCTTACGGCCCGCGCTCTGACAGACCGTCTTGCCCGGGCGGGGACCGACCTCTCCGACCTTTCTCCTTATATCACCTACCTCTCCGACATTCGCGGAAGGATCGGCATGGGGGAGAAGATTTCCGCCGCATTGCGCGCACGCTTCAGCCCGGAGCGGCTGCTTGACACCGTCCCGCCTCCGGATAGGGAGGCCGTCATACTTTTTACCAGCGGTTCTGAAAGTTTTCCGAAAGCCGTGCCGCTGACGCATGAGAATATTTTGCATAACATCCGGGATGTGACCGAGGTCATCACTGTTCGCTCCGGTGACTGCCTTTTGGGAATGCTGCCGCCGTTCCATTCCTTCGGGCTTACCGTCACGCTCGTTTTGCCCTTTTGCACGGGAGTGCGCACTGTTTATCATCCCGATCCGACGGACAGCGCCACGCTTTCGCAGGTGATCGATCTCTACGGGGTGACTCTGCTCGTCGGCACTCCCACGTTTCTCGATGGTATTTTGAGGGCTCCGGGATCTCTTGAAACGCTCCGGCTGGCGGTAACCGGTGCGGAAAAGTGCCCGGAAGAGACGTACAACGCGCTGGGCCGAAGCTGTCCCGGCGCTGTTGTGCTGGAGGGTTACGGCATTACCGAATGCTCTCCCGTGGTCTCGGTCAATGACGAGGACGCGCCCCGTCCGCTGACGATAGGTCAAGTTCTTCCCTCGTTCGAGCACGCGATCGTGGACGTTGACTCCCGCCGGCGTGTGGAGCCGGGAGAGATGGGGATGCTTCTGTTGCGCGGACCGAGCGTATTTGGCGGTTACCTCTCCGAAAACGGGGAGCCGAAGGACCCGTTCGTGGAGTTCGAGGGAAAAAAGTGGTATGAAACCGGAGATCTCGTCCGCGAGGATGAAGAAGGTGTTTTGACATTCTGCGGGCGTTTAAAGCGTTTTGTTAAAATCGGCGGGGAGATGATCTCCCTGCCGGCGATTGAAGAGGTGCTCAGGGAGCGCTATCCCACCGGCGAGGGCGATCCGCAGGTTGCGGTGGATGCACTGGAAGGTGGCGGTCAACCGCAGGTGGTGCTTTTCACCGTACGGGGAGATATCGACCGCCAAACGGCCAACGGAATCATTAAGGAGGCCGGTCTCAGCCCCTTGCATACGATCAAACGGGTTGTTCAGGTCGAGGACATCCCGCTGCTGGGCACCGGCAAAACGGATTACCGCGCGTTGAAGGAGAAACTGTCCGAGGGGACGGATGGGGGGGGGATGTAGTTTGACCTCCGTTACCGTTTTTTATAAGCTGTAAGGGTTCCAAAAATTGTGCTGGAGGAGCGAAAAGATGGCTTTAAGCGATTATATAGAAGGGGTCAACGAGGTTTTCAAGCGTGACGATGTCCGCGGCGTTTACGGGCAGAACATCGGCCCCGCCCTTGCCCGCAGGCTGGGAGGAGAACTCGCCGGATTCTATCGTGCACACACAGCGGTCGAGCCGGTGAATGTTGTGATAGGTCATGACATGCGATTGAGCGGCCCGGTTCTGGCGAAGGCGCTGGCCGAGGGACTTGCCGGCGGCGGGTGCCGGCCGATAAGTCTCGGCCTGGCCGGCACCGAGCTGGTGGGATTTCTGGCGGCCCATTACAGCGACGTCATCGACGGCGGTGTCATCATAACGGCCTCTCACAACCCGCACGACAACAATGGATTCAAGTTTTTCGGCCGTACCGGTCTTCCGCTGGCGGTGGGAAAAGATGTGCCCGTGCCGTCTCCCGCTCATCCCCTGCAGCGGTTGGAACTCGGCCTGAAAAAGGCAAGGGTCCCTTCACGGCTGCCCTGGGAGGAATTTGCACCGGATTATATTAAAACCGCGTTGCTGAAAGGACATCTCGATTTTGAGCGGGCCGCAGCGGAGGGGGAGAACGCTTTCAAGGTCGCCGTGGAGGCCGGCAACGGCATGGGAGGCCGGGTCATGCAGGAGTTTGCCGAACTCACCCCGCAGTTCCGGTGGGTCTTTTCCAATGAAACGCCGGACGGGCGCTTCCCTGTTATGGTGCCGAATCCGGTCAACCCCGACTATCAGAAAATGGTCACCGCCCTTGTCAAGGAGAGCGAGGCCGACGCCGGAGTATGTTTTGACGGCGATGCCGATCGTGTGGCGCTTGCGGATGAGGAGGGCGAAATCATCTCCCCGCCGCTGCTGGCAACACTGATCGGCAGGAAACTGCGCGAGAAACTTGGTCCCGGCAGCATCATTGCCCACAATATGGTATGCAGCTGGGCGATCGCCGATACGCTCGGCGATCGTGAAGAAGTGCTTGGGGATGCCGGCACTGTTATGACTCCGGTGGGCTACAGCAAGATCAAGCCCATAATGCATGCAAACCGGGAGATAGCCTTCGGCGCCGAGCACAGCGGTCATTACATGTTCAGGGATTTTTATATTGCCGACAGCGGCATGCTGGCCGGATTGATCGTGCTCGAACTCGCCGCCGAATTGCACCGCCAGGGCAAGGGCCTCTCTTCGGAGCTGACCGATTTGCGCAGCCGCTACCATGAGTCCGGCGAGATCAACTTCCAGCTGCCCGCCGACAGACCGGCGGACCGGGTCATTGCGGAGGCGGTTGCGACCTTTGAAGACGAAGCCGAGAAGGTGTATGGGGAGGCGGACGACGGGATAAGGCTCATGAAGAAGTATCCACCCAAATTCGAGCAGGTGACTTCGGATCTGCGGGTGGAATCGAAAAACTGGTGGTTCTGTCTGAGGAAAAGCGGCACCGAAGGCAGCGGAGGCGGCATATGCCGCCTTTACGTGGAAGCTGTCGATGACAGGAGCCTTATGGAGAGCAAACGCGACGCACTGATCGGTTTGATCGGCGCCGAATACAGGATGTGAGCCTCGAGGCTTTGAGGCGCCGTCCGGGTTGGTGGTCCCGGCGGGAATGAGCGGGCTACCCAAGCAGGGCGATCAACACGAGTCCGGTCGTCAGCAATATTGCACCGGTCAGGCGTGTGGCCAGGCCGCGTTCCTTAAAGAAGACGAATGCGGTGATCACTCCGAACAGGATGCCCGCCTGGCGGAAGGCTACGACGTAGCTGGCTTGGTCCACGAGTTGGTAGGCCCACAGTACCAGAGAGTAGGAAAAAAAATTGCACAAAGCTGCCAGTGCCGGATACTTCCAGCCCGGGCTCCTTGTTCCGTCTTTCCCGGGGAGCGGTATCAGGTTGATCAGTATCCAGTACGCCGCGCACCATAATGCGTAGAGAAAGTAAGCGTAGCGCAGAGCGCCCCCGTAGCCGGATGCGACGTGTTCCTGGGCTATTTTATCGAAAGCATTATAGCCCACCGAACTCAGCGCCGCGACCAGCATCCACAGTATCGCACGGTTAAAAAAACGATGGCGCTTTATCCCTTTGAACGAATGCAGCGGAGCCAGGGCGCATCCGGTCACCACCAAAACCATCCCCAGCCAGCCGAAAAGGCTGGGGAAGTGCTTCCGGGCGACGTCGAAGATCCCGATCATCAGCACGGGCAACCCCCTGACAACCGGATATACGATGGTGAAGTCCGATGAACTGTAGGCCTTGCCCAGGCCGTACATGTAGACGGCCAGGCAAGAAGCGGAGCCCAGCATGCAGAGCCATGAAACCGGCGGAATGGACCGCGCGTGCCATTCGCTGACGACGCCCGGGACAAATCCGGCCGCCAGCACGATCAGAAGGAGGCGGGCGAAAAACGATATCTCGCTGCGTTGCCGCCGGGCCAGCAGGTTCCATGAGGCGTGCAAAAGGGAGGAGGCAAGGACAATGAGAACGATCGGAAGTGTCATGGTATTGGCTCAGATATCGGAAATTCATGGACCATGAAAGCTCAGTTATTTTCGGACATTCGGGGTGAAGACGACCGGTTTCCTGCGGGCGCGCGGTGCCGGTAGAGCAGGAGTGCGGCGCCGGCGATCGCCAGGGGAATGCTGACGATCTGCGCTATACTCAGCCCGCCCGGTAAGGGGTCGGTGGCACGGAAAAACTCATTGATAAAACGCGCCGTGCCGTAGGTGATCATGTAGAGCCCTGCCAGTTCCAGGGGGCGATTGCGACGGCGGAGCCACCAGCTCAGCAGCGCGAAGATGAGCAGGTTGTAGCCCACCGCATAGAGCTGTGTCGGGTGGACCGGAACGTCATGGGATGGAAACCGGATTCCGATCCACGATCCGGTGATGCGCCCTTCGCAGCATCCGTTCAGGAAACAACCCAACCTTCCGAATGCGTGTCCGAGTGGGCCGACGCTCGCGATCAGTCCGGAGGTGTCGGCAAATGGGAGCCCTTCTTTCCACATAACGGCGAAGGCGCCGGTTGCTCCGCCGATCAATCCTCCGAAAAAGACCAGGCCTCCCCTGTCGATCCGGATGATCCGGAAAGGGTTATCGGCGAATCCGTCCGCCTCCCAGAACTGGATTATGTAGAAAATCCGCGCACCAACCACGCCGCATATGACCATGGCTAGGGCCACGTTGAAGACCTTATCGGAAGCTATTCCATGCTTTTGCGCACGTTTCAGGAGGACGTACAGGCTCAGCAGAAAACCGATCATCATCATAACGCCGTACGATGCGATATTGATCTCGCCACCCCATGGCGTCTCGAACCTGAAAAGGTAGGGATGCATTGTTGCTCCCGTGAGCCGCTGCGCAAGAACCGGCGGGCAGAGGCCGTCAATGTTTTGTTGAGTATCGAAAAACGTCGTAATGGCAAAGGTCGTTCAAAACCGATCCATCATTTATTATACGTTCAGGATAATATTTCGGAAAACGAACGATAACGGGCGGACCGAGGCAACGTGATGCTTTTGCAATAATAGCCATCATATCAAGAATTTATATAACTAAAAAACAGTAGCGACCTTTATAGTGCCCGCTTTGAACAGATTTTAAGATTTTAACCAGCGGGTTTTAAAAAAGAACATTCAAATTAAGAACCTGTACCACAAAAGCTGCAAGCCTCTTCTATACAGCTGGTTAAGACGGAAAAGGAAAATCTGTTTGGCATTGTATGGGATTTGGTTTTCCCAACGCCTTAAAAAGCTGAAGCATCTGCTTTCGCGTAGGTTGCCACAAGGGAGGTTTCGTTTTCATATTCTTCCGGGGTCAGGGTGACGATATCGAGGGGTATCATAAATTTTTTTATCGCCTTAACCTCCGGCTGCTTCGTCATCTGTGCACGCTGGAAAATACCTTTTCCGCTGAAATCATTAGAAATCACTGCTATATCCAAATCGCTTTCTTCATCTGCACTGCCTGTTGCATGAGATCCGAAAAGCACTATTTTTGATACCGTTACCCCTTGCTGTTCCAGGCACTTTTCCAGATGTTCAATCACTTCTGATACTTTTTTTTATCCATGAAGCGCCCCCTCGCTCTCTTGAAGTATTTTACCGGCAACAACTCTGTTGTATTCTTCCTGCATCTTTTCCAGATCCTCCGGATAACGCGTTTGTATGCTTATGCGGCTGAGTTTGAAAATCGTGTCATACATATCCTCCGGCGGCTTCAGGCCGATTTTTCCAACAAGAAAAACCAGATTATGTGTTTTGGGCGGCATTTATCCCGTTTGCTTTTGAAAAAGGCCTTTCAGTGCTTTTTCGATCGAAAGATGACACATAAATACGGTGCAAATATATCTGCGGGCGGCAAACATTGCCCGGGCGGTTTCCATATCATAATCGGCCTGTTTTATCCATTCATCCGACAACTTTCCCTTGTTGTTTTCCTTATTCACATCATTCCTCCGAACCCTACAGAAAGGTACTATCTATTTATATTATCGCCGATAATCAAGGCCATAGCAAACATAGCGTCCGTTGTGTACATACAACCCGATCGGCTTTAAAATCCCGAAATGTTACATTGCAATTCTTATCCCCGCTTCCGGCCAATGCAAATGTGATCCCCAAAAAAAAGAAAAAGGGAATCGAAACGAGCACACCACCGGTCGGGAATCTTCTGCAGGGGAAATCAGCGGATGCCTGAACTGAACATTTATCGGTCGCCACTTGATAATTTGCAGCCAGTGCCGTAAAGCTTATGGGATGCCCCGCTCGGTTCCTTGTGTAACATAAACCCAAAACTATCAGTTGCCTAAGCTTGCATGACGGATATTACCCGTAAAATTTAGGCTAAATGGTTCCTCTTTACTTTCCCACAAATCAAACTGTTTTCAAATCTTTTCCGTATTTCAGGAGCCATATGGCGCATCCTATACCAACACATGGGAAGAAAGCAGCGGGTATAATCATGGCCCTCCACAGGCTTTCCACCGGCAGACGTGCGAAAATAAGTCCCATCCCGTTGTGAACAAAAAACAGCGATGCCGAGCTCAAGAGCGCATGAAGGCCGAGGGCGGCGCCGACTTTATCCGGAATTTCATGACCCAGCAATCCCAGCATTGCCGGAAACTCCGCAGACCATAAAAAAGCCCCCAAAATATAGGAAAATGCGGTCATAAGATAATTCCCGGACAGCAGCCCCATTATGAAAAGACTGCCGCCGAGTATGCCGGGCAGTATAAGAAAAACCCTTCTTCCAATACCTTCGGGCAGAAAACCCAATAAAGTGCGTGATACGATGTAAGCCACCGCATGGCCGGAAATAACATAGCCGGGACCTATCACGACAGATTCGAAAATGCCGCTGCCCAGATAGCGTGGCAGCCATATATGAATGGCAGAATCCGCCATGCCATGCATGAGCATAAAAAAGATGACAGGCAAAAAACGCGGCTTCACGCCCATATCTCGCAGATTGAAGCGCTTTCTTCCCTCCTCCCTGCCAAAGCGCTTCTTCTTTCCGTATAGAAAACTGCCGGCTAAGAGGAAAGCCCCGGCAACTGCAAAGGGAATATGAAAGATGGCCGCAAAAGAGACCGCCGTGGCACGTTTGGAAAGTCCCAAAAGCCCCTCGGCCATGCTCGGCAAAAACATGGCGCCTACGCTGCTGCCGGCCATATTGAGCGAAAGAGCACGACGCTTGTTATTGGGGAACAGACGGATAAGATAACTGTTTACAGCAACCGCCAGCGGATGGAAGAAGAAACCGTGCAAGGCCAGCGCCGCAGCCACAAAAATCCAATTGGAACCGGCAAAGGTCAAACCGGCAAAGGCCACGGCAATGCCCAAAAAGCAGATGCGGATAACCTTGCGGGGACCATGCCTGTCTGAATATGCCCCGCCGACCAAAACGCTTAAAAAACCCACGGAAACCATACTGAGCATGAAACCAAATATATTGTCGCCTATACCAAAATAATTCTGCAGAGTATCCCGGTAAACGGGGATTATGGCGTTCATTCGGCATAAGACCAGGAAAGAAACAGTAATGATGGCATATATAAGGCGTCTTTGATAAGTTTTCATGAAAATGGAATACAGTTAGTTGAGAATTCAAATAAAAAATGGCATCTCGTATCCCCCCCGCTGGTTTTCTATTCCTTTTCCGGCCTCCATATTTGTTCTTCCGCAACTCCCAGTCCGTACAGGATTCCCTCGCCATAGAAGGACTGTCCCGGCGTACCGATGTCATGCGCATCGCTTCCAATCGTGAATAACTCTCCCCTTTCGACCAGTTTTTTCATTAAATTTACATACAGCATTTTAAATTGGTCGCTGTAGATCGGGTGGGAAAAAACGGCCTGCGCGTTGACTTCGATCGCACAGCAATTCTCCGCGCTGGCCTCGGCCCTGGTCTGTATCATCTTATCAGGAATTGCGAGCAGCAGTTCTTCCCAGAATTCCGCCGGACGCTGCTGAACGACATTACCATTTATAGAAAGAAAAATCGAAATTCTAGACAAATCGCATACTGAACAGGTCCGCATCGCGCATAACGAACCGCAGCCTTATGGGCTTCCCTGCCAGTTCCGCCACACTGCTCCCGTTTTCCCATCTGGCGCGCCCGGAGATGCGGTTGCCAAATATATCCCTTGCCTCCCGCAAAGTATAATCCGGTATTGGATTATTGTCTTCGTCGCGTATTTCCACCCGCAGGCTGCCGGCCGCACCCGTGCTGTAGTTGAGTTCCAGTTCCGACCCGGAAAATACAAGCGGTTTCGTCTGGAGTTCTCCGCCGTCGTGAGGGGCGTGCACGGAAGAAAAACCGTCCAGGCGAAGGCTGTAGCGTCGCACCTGATTGCCCGGCTGGGCGTAATGCTCGTCCAGGTAAAGGCTCATCTCTTCCTGCCCGGTCTGCACGACACCGTCCACGGGGTAATTCGCACGAGCTGTCCAGTGTCCGGGGCCCACAGGCGGGCGAATAAAGGCCCCCATGAAAGTGCGATCGTACCAGCGGCTCCCCGGCCGTGTGGTCATGAAACAGGCATCGCTGCACGCGCTGCGCTGGTTGTCGAACACCCCCGTTATTTTTGCTTCCTGCTCGGTCACCGCCCTGCGGCCGGCCATGAACCGAGCTGGCAGGGCCACGTAAATATGAGGCGCCCTGAAGTACGGGCGGGTCTGATTGATATAGAACTCCTCCACCGGAGCCGGACTCTCCCCGGTGCGATAGTCCATTAGCACGCCGGGGCTCCAGTTTTTAAAATCCTCGCTTTCCGCACGCATCACGGAGCGCAATCGCCCGGCATCAGTGGTTGGGCCGGTAACGCCGGAGGCAAAATCCTCCTTTTTCTGAAACGAACGATAATATGCTACGTACTTCCCTTCCACCTCGCTCCAAAAGCCCACGTTCTGCGAGTCGAAAGCGCCGTCGGTAATGATCGGCTCATCAAATATCTGGTTCCAGTGATAACCGTCAGGGCTGCTGAACGCTTTCAGCACCCAGCTATTGGTCCAGTCTTCAATTGAATTTGAATCCGGAGCCAATTCTTCTGCCTCTTCCTCATTGAGTTTATAGCGTGCAAACGCTTTGAACCTGTGCTCGGTTTTTGCTCCCGGGCTCGTATCGAGAAAAGGCGCAAAGGTGTGGGTGAAAGGTGATTGGTCCAGAAATATGTTATTATCTTTCGAACCTTTATATTCATGCATATGGAGGTTGGGACGTTCGAAATTCACGCCGTCGGCACTCTCCGCAACGCAATAGACGTCGGGACTGTCGTTACCGGGCCACCCCCTGTAGAACAGCAGATAGCGCGGCCCATCCTTTATTATCGTATGATAAAGTGAGACCGGCCCTTCCCACGGCTTATCATGGCGCAGCACGACCTCACGCGGCTGCGGATGATGCATGCGAAGCGAAGCTTTTTTCATTTTGTCGATCAACAGATAGTCTACAAACAGTTCACGTCTGGTTCCGATATTTATACTTTGCATTTTACAGTCCTCAAAATTTAATTCGAGCTATATAAACACTGTTATCACTGCCGTATTTTTCGCATCCCACCGGCTGCATCCATTCAGCAACAACCACCCAGGTCTCGTAAGATGTCACATCGCAAACCGAAAAATTGCCCAGCCGGGCGTCCCGGTTCGGGCGTCGACATTTCAGTACCGTGTTCCAAATAGACAAGACTCTGTCCGTCAAACGCAC
>PUMZ01000266.1 GCA_003551565.1 Candidatus Brocadiaceae bacterium
GTTTATGCGCTTTCCGATATGGAAGAAGGCGACGAATGGGACGGTGAGACGGGCTTCATCCACCTTTCGGTTGACAAACATTTAGAGGAAAAAAGAAAACGCCAGGGCTTCCTGTGCGGTCCCCCGCCGATGATTGAAGCTGTGATCGATGTGTTTCGTAAAAAAGGTATGGTCGAAGGTGATTGGTTCTACGATGAATTCTGAGAGGGTTTCAAAAGATGGCTAAGATTACTGTTGGCGACGTACTGGAACATGCAAAAGAGTTTGAAGATATGCTGGCCGAATATTACGCTGCTATTTCAAGCCACAGCGTACGCGACGGCGTTCGGATGCTGGCGGACTACATGAGCCGCCACCGGCGGCGAATCAACGAGTTTTTGAGCAAGCGCGAGCTCGGGGAAATACAGAGGATAAAGCGGGTGCGTCTGCCCGTCGAGCCGGAGGCGGCCGACAAGCGCTGCTTTACCGACAACACGCGCCTGCCGCCGGATGCTTCCGCCGCCGAAGTGCTGGATGTCGCCCTTCAGCTCGACCAATGCTTGATAAATCTCTATAAACAGGCGGCCGAAGAAACCGCCGACACCGAGGCCAAAGAGCTGCTGGAAAAGTTACAGGTGGTTGAGGTGCGGGATAAAATCCGGCTCCAGAAGATTAAGGCACTTGACTATTTTTAGGAGGGGAATAAATGACTTATATCCTCGTAGTAGATGACGATGTTGAGCTGAGCAATGCTCTGGCGACCGTTCTGCGAGAGAGAGGCTATGACGTCGGGATGGAGCATGACATCGAAAGCGGCCTGGCGAGCATGGCCAGGCGCAGGCCGGACCTCGTTATTCTGGACGTCATGTTCCCCGAGGACATGACTGCAGGGTTTTCGCTGGCACGAAAATTGAAGCATTATCGAGAAGAGTTCAAGGATGTTCCCGTCCTCATGCTGACGGCCATCAATCGGGAAACTCCGTTGCGTTTCGGCCCGAGCGATATCGATGAACAATGGCTGCCGGTCTCCGATTTCATGAACAAGCCTGTTGATTTCGATGAAATGTTTGAAAAAATCGAATATCTGATCGAAAGAAATTCTGAATGACGAAAATCTGTGACAAAAAGTCAGAATACCGTTGCCTTGAGTATTTAACATACAAGCAAGAAGAAGAGGAGAAATGCAATTTGACGAATCTGCAAACCATGTCCGAAAAAGTTTTCAAAAGTAATAAACTTACTCCCCTGTATGAAGATATCCGGGATGAACTGGGCGCCGTGGAGAAAAAAATCTCCCGGATCGCCTCCCTTGCAGGTGGAGAAGGCGGAGATTGCATGAAAACAGCGGAAATATACGATTATTTTTTCAAAATCCCGGGCAAAAAACTCAGGCCGGCACTCGCCTTGTTCTCGGCATGCGCAGTGAACGGCGGCAGGCTTGCCGCTGATCAACAAGAGGACTGCGTTGATTTTGCCGCGGCAATAGAACTCATTCACAGCGCATCATTAATACACGATGACATCATAGACAATGATGCTGTACGCCGGGGACGCCAATCGGTGAGCAGGCGTTTCGGAACACAATCGGCGGTTCTTTTCGGTGACATGCTTTATGCCGAGGCGTTCCTGCTGCTTTCCAACCTCAACAACGGCGATCAAAACCTTAAAAACAGCATTATCAGAATGGTCAGCGGGATGTCACGTGAAATGTGCGTGGGTGAGATAGAAGAGATCAGATATTCGAATCGTTACACTTTTGAACAGTATAAATCTGTGATCGAGAAAAAAACCGCGTCGCTGACGGAGGTTTCCTGCAGGTGTCCTGCAATGATGCTCGGAAGGAATGAACAAGAAGTGAACGCTTTGGGGAATTACGGTTACAACTTCGGCATGTTGTACCAGGTATTGGATGATACCAACGATGGAGACGTCGAGGTCAGCGGGATGGACCCCGGGGCTTATATTTATTCCCTGGCATGTGAAGCCCGGGAAAGCATTGCCTATTTACAGGAATCGTCTTTCAAAAGAAAGATGTGCGAATTTATTAAATATCTTAAGGAGGAATAAAAAGATGGTGTTATGGAAGAGGGCAATTTGTATAGGATTTTCCGTTCTCGGTGCCGCTGTGATTATCACTCCGAGCGCCGAAGCTCAGCAGCCGGAAGACGAACAAAGAATTCAGCGCATCGAACAGCGCATCGGAGCGCTGGAAGCAGAGAAGGAAGGTAACCCACATGAGCCGCCGGAGTATGGTAACCCGCATGAGCCGCCAAGATATGAGGAGAGGCATGCATGGATAAGTCCGCTGCGATGGGAAACCGACGACGAGCGGTACTCGCTGGGGATCAGGGGGCGAATACAGCCCCGTTATTCTTATGAGCGCCGCGACGCAGGCGACAGATCCTCTTTCACGCTCCGCAGGATTCGGCTGGATGTCCGCGGACACGCCTTTCACGAGGCCCTGACCTACCGCATTATGCCCGAAATGACGGGGGGCTACTCCCTGAGGGACGGGTGGATCAACTACAGGGTTGCCCACGGACACGGCCTCCGGGCGGGGCAGTACAACATACCGGCCTTCCTGGAACGCAGTATCGGTACCAATCGCCACGCCTTCACCGAGCGTTCGACGGCGAACGATGTCTTTCAGTGGCCGACCGGACGCGACATGGGCGTAATGTCCCACGGCCGCCTTGACCGGTTAAGATATGGGATAGGCTTCTTCGGTGGCGGTGGACGCAACGACGAGGGAAAAAGCACTTCAGGCCACCTCTACTCAGTACGGAGCAGCTACACCATACTCGGTTCCTATCCGGGCGGTTTGAACCTGGTGGAACCGGTTGAAGGTGTTAACCTGGCGGTCGGCGGCGGCGGTTATTACGCCAACAAAAGCAATCCGCGTGGGGATGATTGGAGAGGTTTGACCGGTGTCAATGAACTGGCCGATGTGGCTTCTTTTGCGGGGGATATTACGTTTCAGCACCGATTTATGACGGCAAGCTTGCAGGGCTTTTATCGCGAACTTGATCCCAGGGATGGCGCCGGTACCGCTTACGGTACCGGGTATACCGCCGAAGCCGGGGCTCTGATCATCCCCGAAACCCTGTTCGTCGGCTACCGTCATTCGTGGGCTGACCCGAACCATAGTGCCCGAGAGTTTCGGCAGAGGGGAAATACTTTGGGGGTGCAGTGGTACCAACACGGCGACGGCGCCAAGGTCTCGTTCGAATATGGCCTGATCGACGGGCGCGATGGAGGCCGCTGGAACCGTAACCGGATATTTCGCGTTCAATACCAGCTTCTCTTTTAATAAGAACCTTACAGCTTAAAAAATCATGGATCCTTTTGGAAAGATAGGAGGTTAATTCACATGCCTGAAACAGCAGAAGGTGCAGTCAAAAGTATATTCAAATCTCTCGGAGCAATACTCGCCGCGGCAGCGGTGCTGACCGGAACACTTTACCTCGCCATGTCGCATGCCGGCGTCGGTCCGGCCAGAAACAACCCGAGCTGGATACCGAAAGAGCTCACGAAACAGCTCAGCACGCAGGCGGCCGTCAATGACGATACAATTTTCTTCCGTTTCGAATGGGAACAGCCCGACCCCGGCGGATGGTATCACGATATGATCGTCTTCAGGGACGGTCAGTGGCAGAGGTTCGTAGAACCCGATCCGTGGGTGGCGGAAAGGGATATGGGACACACCGGATTCTACGAGGATCGCCTCACCTTCCTCCTCGACGACGGTTCCGTAAAGGGATTCAGGAACTTCGGCGGGTGGCTGACCGCCCACCGCGACGGCATGAGAAGCCTGCCGGGCGAGGTGAGCGCCGATGACGTGATGGAACATCCGCATCTGGGAAAGAAACTCGGAAGAAATGACGTGCGAAAATATATTCCGCAGTCCCGCAAGGGAAAGTGGTGGGAAGGCGCCTGGGACGAGGTAAGGCCGCAAGAGGAGCTTGATGCCATAAAACAGGCGGGAGGCTTTCTCGAACTGCCGATGTGGCGTGCTCACCGCAGCAATCCTATGGGCTATGGCACAAACCATCACGTGCTCGACTACCGTCACGGAAACGAGGGACGGCATACCTTCGGTAGTATTGGTTGGGATCAGAACGACGGGCCCGAATATATGTTCGATCCGCAGGTTGTCGAAGGCGGTGCGCTTGATCTCGAAAAAATATACGACGATCCCACTGCGTACAGGCAGGATCTGTTCTTCGATGACAGAGACGATTGGCTTGGCCGTGAGGAACCCTATTACCACCACGAGGAATGGATGGTGCCATTCGACCCGGACGTGGCCGAGTGGGAAGGAGCCGTGATCCCCCGCCGGCCGCTCCGTGAGCCACAGGGTAGCGCCGCCTCCTGGGAGGCCCGCGGCCACTGGGAAGACGGACGATGGACCGTGGAGATGTGGAGGGAACTGGACACCGGTTACGGGGACGATACCAAGCTCAGGCTCGGAGGCATCTATGACTGGGCGCCGGCAGTGCACCA
>PUMZ01000400.1 GCA_003551565.1 Candidatus Brocadiaceae bacterium
ACCGCAATCTGGAAGGAATTTGGGTTGAAAATGAATTCCTCAAAGTCCTTGTGCTCCCAGAACCCGGAGGTGTTGTGGGCAGGGTGATCTACAAACCCACCGGAGAGGACCTTTTCTATCGGGAAAAGAAAATAAAGGATGCTCTCCCCTACTGGGACTCGGGCATAAAACTGCTCTTCCCCTCCTCGGGCCATTCCGTTTATACCCACGGTCAAGCGGCATCCTACGTTACATTTCGGCGGGATGACGGATCCGCGGGGGTGGCGATGTGGATGGAATTTTCGAGGTTTACAGACGACAAACTGCCCGATTATTATGAACGATTTTCCAACATGATGGTCTCCACGCAGGTGATTCTCGAACCCGGCAATGCAGATGTAGAAGTGCGATACCGCCTCCACAATCCTTCTCCTTACCGCAAAGGACGCAAGATATGGACCGGGGCGTATTTCCCTCGTGTTCATACCGAAAACGGCGTTTTCCACGGCGGCGATAAACCGCCGGTCCCCACCGACGCCGAACTTATCTTCCCTACACTGTTTATAAGCGCCGCCCGCGGAAGGGGGTTCCGACGCTATAACCCCCAAAATGCCCTCATAGCTGAAAACTCGAGGCTCCATAACGTCTGGAACGCATGGGCGATTCCATACGGGTTCGCCGGAGTATGGTATCCGGAAGCCGGCGTTAACAGGCTGCGAATAACCGATCCGGAAAAAATCCCCGGTACACGGTTCTATTTCAGGGGAGAAGACACTTACAGCCCCGACGACCCGACATCCAGCCATATTTTTAATTTCATCGAACTCTTCGGTTCCTTCGACACTGACTCCCATGGATGTGAGAATTGGATAGGACCGGGACAGGTAAAGGATATGTCACATCGTTACCGTATGATTGAAGGTATCGGAAAGGTCGATTATGCAAACAAATACGCTTCCGTAAGCCTGGACTCCGAAAAAGGGGGGTTAGAAGTGGTTACCCCCTCCCATACTCCGGAACTTACGGCCAGGTGGAACGGCCAACTGCTTGGCGAGCCGCGGGAATGCGGGCCCGATACCCCTGTTTTTTTCGATCTGCCCGACGGCGAAAACTCCGGCACCCTGAAACTTACTGCGGAAGATAAGAAGCTGCTGAAACAAAAATTCCCCCTGCCAATGTCCGTAAACGACGAAAGGCTGGAGGAGATAAGAACTACACTTCAGGCCCAATCCTCCAACCGTCAAGAACACCTCGATGCCTCCGAACGCTTCGGCCTGGGCGACCACAGCGGATATCTTTCCCTGATGCAGCGCGCGCCTGAAGGCTCTCTGTCTCTGGGAAGAGTTCAATACAGGGCCGGAGAGATCGAAAAAGCCCTGGAGACACTCTCCACCTGTACTGAAAATGAACCCGAAAACGGGGAGGCATGGCATCTGAAGGGAATGGCACTTCTGGAACTGGACAGGCCAAAAAGGGCCCAAAGGGCCCACAAAAAGGCCATAGAGGTGGAGGAGCCTTATGAACCCACCCGGTATTTTCTGGCACTAAGCCACAGACGCAGCGGCGAGGACGTGGAGGCGGCGGAACACCTCAGGCATATGCTCGAAGATGATCCGGCTCACTGGGAAGGCAGGCTTCTTTTGCAATGGATAAAGGCCTATGATCCGGAAATGCGCCGGGATGCCCTGAGTGAATTGGAAGCAATGTCTGAGGAAAACCCTTCAGACCCGCGCGTGCGGATGGCACTTACCCACTGCGCCGAAAAGGCGGGAGAGGAAGATACGGCGCGGGAGGCGGCAGAGGCACTTGAAAAACTCGCCGCCGAAGACGGCACATGGAGGCGTCTCAGAGAATTCAATGCGGCTACAAGGGGCTTCTACATGGCACCAAAGCGCCGCGAAAGAAAAGATTGAATTTAAGGACGTTGGACGTTGTGACGTTGTGGTGTCACCACACCAAACCCTTGTTATACAATAACAAACAGCAAAAAGACGCAAAATGGGCCTTATCCTGCTTTTCTCACGAGTGCCCAGTGCCGCATATGTGGCAGAAGACAAACGCCGCAGTATTTAAATACGCGAAGTGCAGGCTTCTGCCACAGATGCGGTGCTGGGCGCTCGCCCGCAGGGCAAACCGTAATTCGCCAAATTGCATACACACATTGAGGTATTCGGCAAACTCGGTTTATACTGTTAAATTCAATTCACAAGGCCGTTTGAAATAATACTCGTCTTAGGTTTGTGAGAAATGCAGGTTATATGCGGTTTTCGGTAACCATTAAGCTTGGGTCAAAAAAGGGGTTTTTTTTAAGGCGCCGTTTTTTCTTACAGCCCGGATTTATCATACAAAGTAGAAATATCCTTTAAGTTTTCAAAACAGATAGCTGCCTGAAATTCCATTTGTAATTCCTAAAATCCGGGCTGCGGGCGAATCTCAGCACCGCATCAGCGGTACACTGGCATTCAGAGCATTAAGTCCTTTCAGAAAAGCCGGATAATCGAGATTACCGTGTCCAGGCAGAACGCTGCCCTGTATCCTGCGGCGGCAACGGCTGCCGCCCATGCTTCCGGGTTGTCGGTCTTGGCGAATATCGGTCCACCGAGTCTCATATCACACCTCCTTATAATGTGAATTGGCTTATCTCTTGAAGACCTCAATGGTCGTTTCCAGATCGAAGCGCAGTCCCGGCAGTGAGTGCAGACTCAACCGGTAAACCGGGACATAGGACGAATCGAACAGGTCTTCGCAGGCTTCCAGGCGGCTGACCGGCCAGGCCGGTGTGATGCGGACACCGGCGGAACGACCGCGACTCTCCCAGCTTTGCCCGTGGGCAACCCAGGGAAAGCGCGACTGAAAATGCAGTGACACGGTTCCTTCCGCCAGGCGCTCGGCTACGTCGCGCAGGTTGAACAGACATGGTTCGTCGCTGGTGATGCTTCTGGTCCAGTTGGCCAGAAGTGCCGGCCATCCGGCAGTGGCATCGATCTCGACCTGGAGCGTGCGCTCGTCGCCGCACCCTTGCGGGCACACAGTGACGGGAAGAGGGTTGGCTTGTGCGGCGGGATTGCCATTGGCATCATCGGGCGTCAACAGGTTGTGGCGCCAGGCTTTCTTGAGCAGGTTGCTTCGGGCATCGCCATAAAAACAGGTGCCGCGGTCGATCAGCAGTTCCTCGCCGAACGCTTCGAGCACGAGACTCCCTTTGTCCTCATGACCATGGCCGGCATTGTCCTTGGCACCGACAACCTGCAAGCGTACCAGACCGCCGGTGGTGGAGCGGCAACTGCACAGCATGCCGGTTTGGGGGAGCCGCTCGAAGGCCGGAGCCAACAGCGCGGGCGACGGGAGCGATTCGGGACCTTCGACGAGCACGCGCTCGGCGCCGGGGATCGAGCCGGCCGCATCGGGTTCACACAACTGCGCGGTCATGTTCATCAGCGCCTCATCGCCGGTAATTCGGGCGAGCGCGGGCACGGCCCCACCCCGCATGCGCTTCCCGCAGCGGCCGCCATCCGAGGTATTGATAACGCACCCCGGCACAGCCGTCGAGCCCATAACCCGGTAGTAATGCCCGGCGCGGAGCAGCTCGGGCGGCAGCAGCTCGTCCAGGGGCAAACCAAGGAATCGCGACGCCACCTCGAAGGCGGTAATCGCCTGGGATGTCGATTCGTCGTGATAGGCTCCCCCTTCATACGTGCCGCCGTCCTCGAGATAGTAGTTTCGGACAGACTCCCGCAGCACATCGAGATACCATTCCAGACCATCCCCGCCGCGCTCCAGCAGGCGTCCCAGCGCACAGACCGCGAGGATACCAGTGGCGGCGAAGAAAATCGCCTGGTTGTTCTCGCGCATGTAGGCGTACTTCCGCAGGCTGTAATCGACCTTGGGCAGGGCCTTTTCGCTGAGCGCGCGGGCAACCAGATCACGCCCGGACGGCGTCAGCAGCGATCCTGCCCAGTCAACCGCGCGGACGAAACTTTGCACTACCGACATGGCGGTGAAGGCGCGATGGTCCCAAAGCGCGCCGGGGCGGGTCATCATGAAGGAATCGTCCCAATGCCCGCAATGCGCCGCCGCCAAAACATGACGCAAGGCGATGCGGGCAAGGGCGACGTCATTGTCGACCAGTCCGGCCAGGGCGCACAGTTCCATCGCGACGTGGGAAATCTGGACGTCCTCACTGACCGCCGGCCCGAGATCATGTTCGTAGCGCCCATTTGTCATTCTTGCCAGATGTTCGCGCACGCCTTCCTCGGGCCGCGAATCCCTGAAGCGCCCGGCCTGTTCACCAATGCTTGCCCACACCCTGGCATAGGTGTCAGATGCGGCGCGCCGTCGCAGCCCGTCAACGCCGTCGGGCAGAAACAATCCCATCAGCGGTTCAAGCGGCGTGTCGTTGCGTTCGAGAAAGACCGGCCAGGCCGGATCGAAACCCGGCATTTGCTCCCGGTAGCGTGCCCGGGCCGCGGAGTCGACGGCCAGAATCCAGAGCAACGACAC
>PUMZ01000033.1 GCA_003551565.1 Candidatus Brocadiaceae bacterium
CGATTTTATCGACGAAGTCCGGGGCGCCTATCTCTTCGCCGCGTTTCTCCAGGTCTTCACGCATCTCTTCTTTCAGTTCTTTCGGCATCCAGACGAGCCTTTTCAATCCGCCTTCATTGCTGATGAACTTTTCGCTCAGCAGATAACGCCTGCCAACGCCGAGAAAGCCCGGGGTTTGCACGCCCCCGCCCACCTGACCGGCAAGAGTGCTGAACGGCATACCAATAGGCGTCATGCCCTCGTATTCCCTGTTAACAACCATGACACCGTTCGCTTCAGGCACCATCGCCACAATACACTCAAAACATCCGCAGGACGTGGCCGGCGCATCCATGAGCGAGTACTGGCAGTATCGCTCGACTGATCGCGAGCTGTTTTCAAAAACAAACTCGTTCACGCCCTTCCATTCCCCTTTCTCCGCAGATAATGTTTCCACCTTCTCTATAGGCTGATTGCATCCGGTCGGATTGATCTGCTTGGCCGCTTTACAGTCGAGCCAGTCGTAAGCACCGCAGAGTCCCGGCCGTTCCGGGCTGACAACACAGACATGGTTGGGCGCGAAGGTCTGGCACAAAGTGCAGGAAAAAAACACATCGACATCTTCATCTTTCATGCCGGCGAGTTTGGCGTCACGTATTTCATAAGCGGCCTCCGCCCTTTCCGTTAGCTTCGAGAGTTCTTTTTCGTCAGTTATCAGTCTTACGGCAACTTTATCGGCTATCTGCCCGAAATCATCATGCAGCTTCGCATGCAGGATACGGCCGAAGTGTTCGAGGCGGAACCCGGACTCAAAGGCATTCTTACTGATTCTGACCCAGGCGATGCCGCGCTGTCCCATATGCATGACACCGCTTGCATGGTTGATGTAAAGGTGGATTTGTCGTTCAAGGATACCTTCGAAATCCTCCTGCATCTCACGTCCGGCCACCATCACCTCGATACCGAGATCAATCGCCGAACCCGGCTCAGCATCATCAATATCGTCGCCGACAACTTCGATATCACCGTCGGTAATATCATCGAGTTCCACCATATGCAGGTATTCAACGGCATTGGATTTTTTGCCTCCGAACTCTACCTGCAAGTCATCCCGGCGCACCCTTTCGCCTTCGAACGCTGCGGCGAACGGGACAGGCACGTCGATTTCCTCGACTTTAACTTTGACCCCCCGAACCTCGATACAGCGCGGCACGAGTTTTTTATAATCGGTTTCCCGCACAAGCGCCTCATACGTGGTTACACCGGTCGGATGCACTTCGGGAGTGGATTCATGGTCGCTGATAACGGGATAGCCCATCATGATCGCCGCCGCACCGGTCGCGTACCAGTCGTCGGGTATCTCGCCGAAAGTCATCCCGAAGGCAAACACGCGATCGCGGGAATACTGAAGTATATCCTGATACTGTCCCGCTTTCAATCCGCCGAAGGTGAGCGCACTGCGCACGGCCCAGTCGAGAATCAGAATACCATGTTTGGTCTCCGGACCGACGGGGACAATATAGGTGTCCCAACCGAGCTGGACATTCTGTTCTTCAAGCTGCTCTTTCATCGTGGCACCTTCGCGATTGGCAAAAAGGAAGGTTAATATGTTTCTGGTCTGGAGCTGCTGCACGACATCAGCCGCTATTTCGCTGTCAGGCGCCGGGCCAAGTATAGCGGCGAAACCGGGCATGCGTCCGTCAACGAGCTGTATACCGAGTTCGCGCATAATCGTATCGGTCAGAAACCCCTCCCACCCTTGTTCTTTATCCGGTTCATTGCCGTTCAGGTAGTCGATAGCGCAGATAATTTCTTGAGCGAACATTGTGGCAACGCCCTCATCAAGGCCGTGTCCGAGGTAGGGCAGCCACACGCTTTCATCAGGCACGGGATGCAGCAGGTCACGGCGGCAATGCTCCAGAACCGGTTCCATATCACCAAGCGTATCCACTTTTCGCTCGGTCAGGGCATAGATCATGGGCATATGGAAAGCGGTTTGAGGGAACTCGACTTTCTGATCCTCACCATACTTCTCAACAGCCTCTTTCCAGGCCTGTTCCGCTTGTTGTACATATTGATGCGTGCCGCGTGCAACGGCAGAAAAAACTTTGTGCGACATTGCTTATTTCCTCCTGTTTTTTTTGTTTATATTATCTTAATAACTGCATCTGCGGGACATACCTCTAAACACGTCCCGCACCGGACACATGTTTCCTGGTCTATTTCAAATGGTTCGCCGACTTTTCCTTTTTCACGGTCGCTCTCGGATGCTTTATCGGGTGCTTTCCCGGCCTTTCCACTTATACAATCGACCGGACAATCACGAGCACATCTTCCGCAACATATACAACTGTCGCTATCTATTTCGAATTTTACTCCCGGGCCTGCATTACGGAGCCGACTTTCATCGCGGACCAGTTCTTCGTATTTCTCGGCTTTCTCATGCATCTCTTCTACGGTGCCAACTCGAAGAGACCCGGTAGGGCATGCGCTCACGCAAAATGGCGGAGCACCTTCTTGCAGCAACCCTTCGCAGACGTCACATTTTATTACGGTCTCATTTTCCTCATCCAGATAGATCGCCTCGTAGGGACACACGCGAACGCAGGCTCCACATGCAATGCATTTCTCCGGCGCGCTGAGCACTCTGCCACCTTCCTTTTCTTTATACAGCGCCTCTGCAGGACAAGCTGCCACACAAGGTGCTTCCTTGCAGTGGCGGCACTGCAAGGGTATGGATTGGCCGCCGGCAATCACCTTTACCCGGGGCAGAAGCTCAATATCATTAACAATTGCATCCAAGATACTCCCTGCCTCCGTATGCCCTTCCGCACAGGCAAGCTCACAGGCTTTGCAGGCAAGACACTTTTCAATATCAACCATAATTGCCTCGCCTTCGGATGTTATTTTTTGATCTGCTGTTGGCATCTATTTATCCCTCTGTTTCGAAATCATTATAATTAGCTTACTCCGACAGGTTGGACAGACCCGACATAAAAACGAGTTACGAACTGGCGTCGGCTTTTTCTTTAACTGCTTCCACCGGCTCATTCATCATATCATCCAATCCTAGCGCCTTTCGTTTGGAATTGATATGTTCAATCATCTGCCGGGCGGCCTTGACGGGGTCGGGCTGGAAGGCGAGACGTCCGCCGAAGTCTTCTTCCATCCCGCGCAGCAGATAATCGCGGACTTTGGGCGCGCCCATGATAGGGAACGAGTCGCCGAGGCAGGTATATATACCGCTGGCGGCGACATACAGGGCGATAGCGATGGCTTTCTCGCTCATCCACTCGGGAGCGGCACCGGCGACGGGCAGCTCGGAGATATCATCGCCGATCCCCCCCTCTTTCACCATCTCCACGCAGGCCATGAGTATACGGGTATTATCCACGCAGGAGCCGACATGCAGCACGGGCGCTATACCGACGGCACGGCAGACCTCCCGCAGCCCCTCACCGGCATAGACCTCGGCCGCTTCAGGTTTCATCAGGCCCGCTTTACCGCAGGCAATGGCCGAACATCCGGTCTGCACAACCAGCACATCGTTACGGATGAGTTCCTTCACCATTTTCAGGTGCCCCTCATCATGCGTCATTTTGACGGTATTGCAGCCGACGACGCCGGCCACACCACGAATTCGCCCGTCCTTAATCGCGTTGTTGAGCGGGCGCAGCAGCGGACGGTAGCGGCCGCCGAGCGTCGAGAAGATGCTTTCAACGGTATAGCCGGCCACCAGTTCCTCATTCTCCGGCGGAACGAGCGTTTCAGCATCGCCGCGTTCTGCAAAAGCTTCTATGGCTTTACCAACTATTTGCTTCGCTACTGAAAGGCCTTTTCCTTCCTCGAACTCCACATGTTCCAGGCCTTCGAAATGGGCCTTGGCTGAAGTTGAGATAAAACGCGTGCTCATGCAGGAGGCATATTGGCTGACATTAGGAAAGACGCACTGCACATCGACAACCATCGCATCCACAGCGCCGGTGGCAACCGCCAGTTCCTGCTGGAGGAAATTACCGGCGATCGGGATACCGTGCCGCATCAGGATTTCATTGGCGGTGCAGCAGATGCCGGCGATCTGAACGCCGTCGGCGCCGGCTTCTTCGGCTTTTTGCTGCATTTCGGGTGTTTGGGAAGCGGCTACGATCATCTCCGAAAGCGTCGGTTCATGGCCGTGGACGATGATGTTAACGGCCTCTGGGCGTATGACACCGAGGTTGGCGCGGGACTTCAGAGGGTCGGGACCGCCGAAGAGCACATCGCTCAGATCAGTCGCATACATGCTCCCGCCCCATCCGTCGCCGAGTGAGGTTTTTATAGCAGTGCGCAAAATATGGACGGGTTCGTTATCGACGCCCATGTGGGTGGCATGAAGTGCTCTGACCACTTCGGCGTCCACGCCGCCGGGTGTCACGCCGGCCTGTTCCCATTTTTCCCTGAGCGGCTCCGGCGCGCGGTTAACCAGTCGCAAGACG
>PUMZ01000028.1 GCA_003551565.1 Candidatus Brocadiaceae bacterium
AAACCATCCCAAAGGTAATTAAACGAATGCAAAAAACCTCCCGCACCCGCCGACCCAACATTGTTTTCATCAACACCGACCAGCAAAGCGCCACCATGATGGGTTGCGCGGGCAACCCGTATCTGAAAACGCCGGCGATGGATCGGCTGGCCAGAGAGGGGATCCGCTTCAACCTTGCCTACACCACGAACCCGGTGTGCGTGCCCGCGCGTTTCTCGTTTTTCACCGGACGCATGCCGTCTGAAATCGGGGTCCGGCACAATAACAGTTTTCCCCGGGACGGACACGTGCCGGATTCCATTCTGGACACCACCGCCGGAAACCTGCTGAAGCGGGCGGGATACCGGGTGGCCTACGGAGGCAAGACCCATCTTCCGGGCGACATGTCCCCGGAAACCATGGGCTGCGAAAACATTACCGCCGAAAAACGCGATGAACTCGCGGAGATCAGTGCCGCATGGATCCGCGAACAGGACGGGAAGGATGACCGACCCTTCTTTCTCTCGCTCTGTTTCGTCAACCCCCACGACATCTGTTTCATGGGCATGCGGGATTTCATCCGGAACACCCGGGGCGACGATCCGGATTTGAATTTCAATGAAAAATGGCTGCTCTCGGACGACTCCGTCGAAATGGGCGAACTTGCCCGGGCGCTGGCCCTTCCCGAAGGCATGGGCGAAGAGGCGTTTTTTGAACATCACTGCCCTCCACTACCGCCGAATTTCCAACCCCAGGAGAATGAACCGGAGGGGATCCGGGAGCTGCTGAACGGAACCTACCGGGCCTATATCCGTGAAAACTGGGGGGAGAGGGAATGGCGTCTGCACCGCTGGGCGTATTGCCGGCTGACCGAACGGGTGGACGGACAGATCGGAAAGGTGCTGGATGCGCTGGACGCGGCCGGTCTGACGGACAACACCCTGGTGGTGTTCACCTCGGATCACGGAGACCACTCCGGCTCGCATCAGTTGGATCAGAAAGTCATCCCCTATGAGGAGGCGGCCCGGATTCCGCTGCTGATGCGCTGGCCGGACCGCATTGCGGCGGGGCAGGTCGATTCGCGGAATCCGGTCTCCAATGGACTGGACCTGGTGCCGACCTTTTGTGAGGCCACCGGGTGCGCCCCCCCCGCGGAACTGATCGGACAAAGTCTTCTGCCCCTGGCGGCGAGAGACGGGGAGGTTTCACCGAGGGAGGCCATCCCGATCGAGTGGAAAAATGGCAGGGGACTGGTGATGGGCGAAGTGAAATACCTCCTTTACAATGAGGGGGAACATCGCGAGCAGTTGATGGACTTGAAAAACGACCCTGATGAGACCCGGAATCACCTGCACGACCCGGAGCTGCAAACGACCCTTGCGGACTGTCGCGAAGCGTTCGCCAGGATCTTTGCCGTAAATCGAGAATAAATCATAAAAGATCAACCCCTATGCAACAGGACATATCATGAGCTTCTTTCACATCGACCAGATCAACGGAAAATGGTTCCTCTTGACGCCCGAGGGCAAGCCCTTCTATCTGCGGGGGGCGAACCACTACGGCGACGGCACCTACTTGCCGCTCAACCGGGAAGAGAAATACGGGGACGTGGCCAACTGGCGCGCATCGGTCGTGCAACGCCACCGGGACTGGGGCTTCAACTACCTCCCGCCGTCCATCGGCCCCTCCGAGGTGAGCACCGGGCCCATCCCCCCATCCCGCGGGCCGAACGGGCTGCCGAGATCCAACGCGCCGGGGTACCGAACGGACGAATGGAGCGCCAAGGCCTTCACGGAGAGCGGTATGCCCTTTACCGCCTTCCTGGGCCATCCCAAGCAATACATGGGTTACAGCGGCAACATGCCGGACGTGTTCTCGAGGGAGTTTCGCGAGGGAGTGGACAAGCGGTGCCGGGAGTTCTGCGCGCCACTGAAGGACAACCCCAATCTGGTGGGCTACCACTTCTGTCACAACCCTCCCTGGCACGAACATGCCGGCTCCTTTTTCGACTGGTGTCACGAAATCGTGGACGACGGAAGCGAAGCCAGGAAAGTATGGGCGCAGCTCATGCGCCGCATCTACGGCACGGTGGAGCGCTGGCGCGAAACCTACACCACGCCCATCGGCTCGTTTGACGAACTGGCCGACCTGAAGTTCCCGCTGGACGGCAGAATCTCGGCCGTCAGGATGCGACGGGACAAGGTTGCCTTCATGAAGCGCGTGTGCCGGGAGTGGTACAAGGTCTACCATGATGCCATTCGCCGGTACGATCCCAACCACCTGATCCTGGGCGACCGCAACAGCGTGCACCTGCAGCCCCTTTCAGACTGGGCGATCCATACCATGGCGCCCTATGTGGATGTGGTGTCCATCAACGTGATGGGGCCCATGCACGTGGCGCTGCAGGAGATGGAGCAGGTGACCTGCCACTGGGACGGGCCGATTCACCTGGCCGACACGGGAGCAGGCATCCACAACGGTACGTATCCCAAGGCCACCTACATGTGCCGCGATCTGCCTGAGTTCGAAAACGTGTACAGCACGTACATGAAACTCGGCGTGGAGCATCCGCAGGTGATCGGCATGGGCTGGTGCGGCTACTACGAGACGCAATCCATGCGTTCGGGTCTGGTGGACACGCTCACCGACGAGCCTGAAGAAGGCAAGGTGGCCGTGGTCCGCAAGTGGAATACGTGGATGGAAGGGGCGTACGCGAGGCGCTACGCCGAATGTGTGCGTGCGACCCAAGAACCACCGGTATAAACCGTCTCCTGAGATACACGGAATCAACCTGCACAACCCGGAGTCGCAAACGACACCCGCACACCCGCGCACCCGCGCTTTCGGGATTCAGAAACGATTTTCCTTTCGCATCTCCTCCAGCACCCGTGTGTCTGCGATCCGTACGGAGCGGTTCAAGGGAACTTCAACCTTCAGGAACCGATTGCCATCAATTATTTTCGGCTCAAACTCCAGAGGCTCTGTCCCTCTTTCCACCATGATGTCCTGCCATTCCTCCGGAGCCCACAGCAAAACCGTGGATGTTCCACGCTCTCGCCGATTCCGGGTGCGGATCACAAAGCGGTACCCCCCCCGCCTGACGTGAAGGATGCTGACATCTCCCTTGTTTTCCTCCTGCTGAATCAGCGGGAATTCGTCCGGCATATTCTGTGACCGGGTAGTGGTGAAACTCTTGGAAAAAGGCGATGCGGGCAGTCCGTCCGAATTAAAGAGGGTTTCGTGGGGATTCGGAGATAGTCCGTAAGAAACCCGGTCAGGTTCGTGCCCGTTCGGATGACGGACAATCAGGGTGCGGTTGTCTACCTGCTCCACCTCCCCCCAGGCCGGCTCTCCGCCGCCGAACACAAAAAATCCGCTGATTGCGTTCAGGCTGGGGCGATAACGTATTCCGTTTCCAACCAAATCAAAAGTCAGAACCGCTTCGTTCCCCCGCAACTCGCTCGTGGCCAGTCTGGGCCCGGATTGTGGGCCGGCGTCCACGCTGTACGCAAGCCGTAGAGCGGACAGGGCGTACCTTCGGCCGCCTTCCGCTTTCATAGCAAAGTGCGTGTCATGATTTCCAAGATCATACATCTCCACAAAATCGACACGGGAATCCTCCCCGAACATATCCAGCGCACGGCGGAGAGACATGCTGGTGCCGGAACGGTAGAACCCGGAAGTCCCGGGATTCAGCGGCGGCTGTGTCCGGGTGCGACGACTCAGTGTCCCCCAAATTAAATACAAATCCTGATCGAATTGACTGCGCCACTGTTGAAACATGGCTACAAGACGCTCGGCATACCCCCCCCGAGGTCCTCCCTCTCCCTGATGCCAAATCACTCCGCGCATCGCGTAGGTTTGCAGGGGATAGATCCGGGTGTTGTAAAGCACGGTTGGAAAATGCGAAAGCTCCAGCCTGCGGCGGCCGGGCCAGTGCCCCGACGGATTCCGGGCCCACTCAGCCTCCCGCTCTTTGAACGCCTCAAACGACGAAAAATCTCCTCTCGAAGCGAGATCCTGCTGCCTTCCCTGCAGAAATTCCTCATAATAATTTACAAATCGTGAATTCGAAGCAGGAAAAGACTCCAGTGTTTCCCGGGCCATCCACGTCACCTGATTGGTGCCGCTGACCGCCACATGCAGAATCCCCACCGGGACCCGAAGCTGGTCGCGGAGAATCCGGGCAAAGTAAAGGGGTATATTCGAGTTACTCTCAAAATTTTCGTGAGTTCTCCATGTAGCACTTGAGCTTGGCAGCTCCGGAAGTTCTGCAAGCGGTTCCAACGAAACGCCGATTCCGAAGCGCCGCACCCGGATCTCAGGCAGATCCGCAATGTCCGGGGACTGGTAAAACGGATAAATCCCCACATCCCGGTCCGGGCCCGAATGATTCATATTCGACTGCCCCGCAGCCAGCCAGACCTCCCCCACCAGCAAATTGCTCAGGACCACCC
>PUMZ01000276.1 GCA_003551565.1 Candidatus Brocadiaceae bacterium
GGCGGGCTGAGGCGATAGTAAGCTTCCACAGCCCTTTCCCCGGCACAGGTTGTGAGGAGCACATCGTCCCGAAAGGCACGCAGGACATTGACCTCCGACGCCATCGGAGTCCCGTAAACCGCAGTGGCAATGAAGCACGAGCTTCCGCTGCTGCCTCCATTGTCAACCTCTTCATCCTCCTCCTGCCCCGTCGTTCCCAATGCGAAAACAGCTCCGCTGAAATCCTCCACAAGGCAGGGCAGCGTCCCCTCTCTGATAGCCACTCTCACATACCTCTTGTCGCTTGCATAAACGATTCGCTGCTCCGAACAGGGAACCCATCCGCTCCCATCGAACCAGTAGACAACTTTTTCAGAAGGTGCGGCGAAGGCCATGTTCAGTAAGACTAACGAAATGCCGGCCTTGTCCGGCATGAGAAGTTGCGTGTACACCGCATCGGCGTGCCGGAAAGATGTACCGGTTATGTTGCCGGAAAGCGCCGTAGCAAACAGCTCTCCACCGGCATCTGATTCGACGTAAACACCATGGGAATCGTCCCTTGCCGGTTTTCCGCCGCGAGAAAAAGCCCCGATGCCGATACCCGCGCTTGCCGAACCGAGCCAGGGATCAAACGCAACTCCGCCCAGAATCACATCACCACCGCCTCCGGGATTCCGGGCATGTTCGGGACCGCTTTCAGCTCCCCACCAGTTGTGCGTGGCCTTCAACTGTTGTTGCGCATTCTCCGCCGTCCAATCAGCCCCGAACACATTCCCTTCAATATTGTTATTTATACCCCTGGTATCGATTGGCAGCAAACCGTCGGCTTGCCGGTTTTCAATCGCGGTCCCGTTGCCGGTGAAGGTGTTGTTGGAAAAAAACGTTTCCTCCGCCAGTCCTTGAACAAGTATGCCCACGGCGCAGTCTTCAATGCGCCCGGCGGCAACTGTCGCACCTGCGGCAGCATTGATCAGAATCCCGGCAGCTCCCGCGCCCGGGGAGCCTTCCCCGTCGATCACCATATCGACTATCCGGACATTTTCGCCCCTTACTTCAATCCCTGCTTCTGCGAAGTTTCCCACCCAGAACCCCTCTAAAAGCACATTATCAGCCTTTACGACGATTGCCTTCCCCCCGCCCCCGGCATCTAAAAAGGTGGCGTTGCGCCCCCCTGTCGACCGCATGGTCAGACCGTCGGCCCCCTCGCCTATGACGAGAGGAACCGCTGCGCTATAGTGGTCGGGAGATATTTCTACAATATCCCGGTCTTCTGCTATTGCCCTGTCGATCTTATTCTGAAGAAAGGTCAAGAATTTTGCTGTCACCGTTTTTTTCCCACCCTCCCCCACGTTGCCGCGGTGAAGATTGATCACCCTCTCGGTGGAAACCGTGGCATCCTCCCACTCGCCAAACACCCAGACATACGGGTCGACGGAGGGCACGGCCTCCAGGGTGATTTCTATACCCTCACCCGCATCTTCGACTTCGTAGGACATTTCTGACGTGTAAGTATCGCCATCCACTTCCACCGCACCTTCACCTTCAATCACGACCGCAAAAACATAAGTAACGGCCCCTATATCGAACTCATTACTCTCCCCGGTCAAATCTTCATCGTTTGTATCCGTTGCTTCGATCTGCACATCTTCCCCGGATTTCGTTATAATGACCTCCCCTGCCCATTCCCCCTCCTTAAATTCCACCTCGGGGGACAGCTCGCCTCCGAGTTCTTTCAATGTGCCTGTCGTATCACCAAGCGCTGCTGTACCCTCGTAGTCGACAGCTCTGTTTCCATGCTCGTCATAGGCCGCCACAATGACCTCAAACGCGGCGCCGGCAACCTGATCGGCAATGTCCTCAAACTCAAACCGATCGGCGCCACCGGGCCTTACAGCCAGCGAAGCAACGCTGTCCAGTCCCTCATATACGCCCGTAACCGTCCAATCCCCCGCTGTGAGCGGAGTCAACACGTTGTCGGTCCATTCCGAGTCCGGAATGTCGTCCGACCACTCCGTCGCATCGGTCACATCGCCTATCTCATTACCAAATTCATCATAGGCAACGGCTGTGTAGGAGAGGGCGGATCCCGCAGTCACCGTTGCATCCTGCGGCAACACCTCGATGGAAGCCGGAGCGCCGGCGGCAACGGCGATGCTCAGTTCCCGGCTCGCTCCGGCGCCCACATCGTCGGTCAATGCCACGGTCAAGGTGAATGAACCGGTCACCGTCGGCGTGCCGCTGATCTCGCCTGTGTCTGCGTCCAGTGACAGCCCCTCCGGCAGTGCGCCATCCGTTATCGACCAGACAGCCGGTGGTGTGCCGTTCTCGTATTCCAGCGTCTGGCTGTAAGGTGCTTCGGCTTCCCCTTCGGGCAGACTCGCTGTTATTATGGATGGCTGCGCGTTAATCGTTATGCTCAGCTCATGATCGGCCGTTTCGGCCCCGTCGTCTTCGACTTCCACGGTGAAGGTCGATACTCCTGCGACTGAAGGCGTGCCGGTGATTGAGCCCGAAACTGCGTCCAGAGAAAGCCCGCCCGGAAGCGCCCCCGAGATCACCGACCAGGAATATGGTTCCAGGCCGCCGACCGCTCTCAGCACCGCGCTGTAGCCGTCCTCGCCGGCCGTCCAAACCGGCAGTTCGACAGCGGCAACCATAAGAACATCGGTGAAAGAACCCTCAGCTGTTACAAAGTTCTCGTTCTCCTGTTCGGTGAACGTGAAGGTGACGCCACTGCGGGCAGTGCCGGATGTCGCCGTAAAGATCACCTGCCCGCTATCGTCCGTCGACTGCGCAGCTCCACCCCCTGAGAACGTAATGTCTGCACCGTCGTGCGTCGCCGCCACGTCGGCGCCCGGAACCGGGTTCTGGTATGCATCTTCCACGGCGACCAAAAAAACCAGTTCGTCCGTGCCGTTTGCCGTAGCTAAACCGTTCTCGACCGACACCAGGACCCTGGCAGCTTCGCCGGCTACAAACGTGCAAGTCGCGCTGTCTTCGCCCGCCGTCGGCTCACTGAACTGCACGGTGAAAGCGCCGGCCCGGGTCGACGTGGCGGTAAATGCAACCTGACCGTCGGCGTCGGTCACTTCGCTGTCATTGGCCGCTATACCGCCGAGAACGGCAACGTCGTGCGCATCGTCCACCGTCACGGCAGCACCCGCGAAGGGGTTGTTGTTGGCATCAAGGACCGTAACGGTGAATGTCGCTTCATCCGAGCCGTCGGCCGTCGCGTTATCGACGGTCACCTCCGCACTGATCCGGGCGGGTTCGGGCTCCGTCAGCTTGTTGTCGACATCTTCCCCATCGAAGCTCTCCGCATCGCGTCCGCCGACAGAACCGACGACGTTGCCGGTCCCGGCATCGTAGCTGAGCGAACCGGTAAGGTCCTCGCCCCACACGACCCTGCGATTGAGCTCCAGCACGACGGTATCACCGCCTTCTATGCCCGCAAATCCCTCGATCTCCAGGTCGCCGGCCACGATGCTGAATCCGGCCTCGCTGGTGGCCTCAATGTCTTCATCGAAGGTTATTCGGAGCTGTGCGGGATCGGCGTCGATCACCTCTGCAAAGGAAAACTGCGGCCCGTCCTCCAGCACCCAGGGAGGCGCTACGCTGGCGCCCGCCTCCATCTTCGGCCCCCCCTCCCTGCGCCGGAAATCGCCGGCTTCCCAGTCCACGAAAAGCTCGTCCATGTCCTCGACGACGATGCAGCCCTCGCCCATGAAACGGTCCGCAACTTCACGGGTGTAAATGTTGTCCTCGATCTCGCCGGGCAGATCCTCGGCAAGGCCGTCCAGGATATTGTTCTTAATCACCAGTCCTTCCGGCGAACCGGGGCTGTTCCGCTGCTGGCCGAGTATTCCCGTGGACCAGCCGATATCGGGATTCGTGTTCACGAATGTGTTGTTCAGGAAATGGACATCGACGATGTCGCGTCCGCCCACGCTTCCGGAGGTCCATATGCCGACGCCCACGGTTCCCCGACCGAGGCCGTCGATGACGTTGTTGCGGAAGACGATATTCTCCGCATTGCGGTTGATCGTGGCACTGTTCTGGATGTAATTGCCTTCGAGCACGATGTTCTCGCAACCTTCATACACGTTGATGGAACTCGCGTGCATCCCGAAATGGTCCAAAATGACGTTGCCTTCGAGGAGGCCGTCGCTGGCTTCGTAATGCCGGATACCGCTGCCGGAGTTCTTGTTGAGCCGGTTGTCGCGCAGCGTATAACCTCTGACGCGGTTGACGTAAATCCCCACCGTCCAGCCGGGACAATGGTGTACGTAGGAGTTCTCCACATGAACATCGTCGCAGTGGTGCAGGCCTATGCCCGCATTACCGCTCAAAAACCGCACCTCGCAGTCGGAGATGGTGATATCGCGGGAGCGGGGGTTGTTGCGGCTGACCCTTACTCCGCCCGCACCGCCGGAGAAACGCTGGATCAAAA
>PUMZ01000065.1 GCA_003551565.1 Candidatus Brocadiaceae bacterium
GACCAAAGGGAGCCCGGGGGAACGGGGAACACGCAATACAACCAAGCCCCGCAAGGGGCGAAACAAAATCCGGAAGCGAAGGTTGTCACGCGCCGCCGGGGCTCACCAAAAAGAGGCCAGGGGAAATGCATTCGCTCACGCCCGCAGGGCCTGCCTGCTGCAGGCAGGTCAACCGCCGTTTGTCCGGCGCCGATACACACTGTAGGATCTCAGACCCTGAAGAAAGCGCCCCATCATGCTGTTGTAAAAACCTTTAATTAATTATTGTCTTTGGTTTATGAAATTTGCGGGTTAAGGGGCGCTTGGAAGGGACAAAAACGCCTTATGCCATTTATTTTAAACTGCTTATCGAGGGCTGACCCCGGATTGGCACGGATTGCGCCGTGTATTTGACAGGTATGTAAAAAGGAACGTATAGTTATAAGAAACCGGACTCTGCCAAAGTCGATATTTATTTACTACCGAACGGGATGAACATATTATCCAACCATCGCCTGCGCTTTATTGCCGCTAACGCGCCGGAAAGCGAGGCGTGAGGTTGGCTCTGAAGAGGACTATCGCAATGCAGACAGCGTTTCTGCGCAAGAAGTCGGATATGCCGGCCGGTGGTCTCGATCACTGCCATGATGGCAGGGGGAGTATCCACTGGATCGGCGTATTGGATGGCGAACACCCGGGCGATGAGCGACTGCGCTTCATCCATGACGACATACTGCCGCCCGGCGCTTCCATCGGCATCCACCGCCACATGCACGACCAGGAGTACTACTACATTGTCTCAGGCAGCGGCGTGATGACGCTGGACGGGCAAGAGCACGAGGTCGAAGCCGGGGACATCACAGCAGTCCTGCCCGGGGGCTCCCACGGCCTGGCGAATCATTCCGACGACGATCTGCGCGTCATTGTTATCAGCGTGGCGGGAGGGGGTTCATGAGACTCGGAGGCCCGGTATTCACCCAAACCCACAGCCCGAAATCCTGGGCAGAGTCCGTTCTGGCCGGGGGCTACAGGGCCGCGTACTGCCCGGTTGGACTGGAAGCGGACTCCGCCACCGTTCAGGCCTACGCCGCAGCGGCGCGCAAGGCCGACATCGTGATCGCGGAGGTGGGCGCATGGAGCAATCCACTGAGTTGCGACCCGGCGACCTCAGCAGCAGCGATGGATCAGTGCAAGGCGGCACTTTCGCTGGCCGACAGGATCGGCGCGCGCTGCTGCGTGAACATCGCGGGGTCGCGCGGCACGAAATGGGACGGCCCGGACACTGCCGATCTGACGGATGAGACTTTCGACATGATCGTCTCCGGCATCCGTAACATCATCGATACGGTCAAGCCGACGCAGTCATTCTATACGCTGGAGACCATGCCCTGGATGTATCCGGATTCACCGGACGCCTACCTGCGGCTGATCAAGGCCATCGACCGTAAAGCGTTCGCCGTCCATCTGGATCCGGTGAATCTGGTGTGCAGCCCCCAGCGGTATTTCACCAACGGACATCTTATTGAAGAGTGTTTTGACAAACTGGGCACGCATATCCGATCCTGCCACGCGAAGGATATCCTTCTTCACGACAATCTGACCGTTCATCTTGATGAGGTCCGGCCGGGACAGGGGAAACTCGATTACACGGCATTCCTGCGTTGCCTGGACCGCCTCGACGCGGATACGCCGCTCATGCTGGAACACCTTCCGAACGAGGAAGAATACCGCCTGGCGGCCGCTCACATCCGCTCTGTCGCTGGAGCAGAAGGGGTTGAACTATGAAGCACTGCGCCATATCCATCGTGGCGAGGGAACAGGCCGACCTTGTGGCCGTGTCCTCTCCCGGCGATCTCGGACCCAACGACATCCGCGGAAGGACGGTCTGCACCCTGATCAGCCCGGGGACCGAATTGGCCTGGAACTACACCGGCTCATCCTTCCCTTCGTTTCCGGGATATGCCGCCATCTTCGCGGCCGAGGAGTTCGGAAAAGAAGTCAGGGGAGTGGGAGTTGCCGCATCACGCCGACAACTTCAACCCGCACAGTATCCATACCGGGTTTGAAACGGCGCTCCGATGGCTGGCCGACGGACGCATGAAGACGGACGGCATGATCACGCAAGCCGACCCGCGTGACGCCCAATGCGCCTATCAGGACCTGCTTCTCCGCCGGGCAAAGGGCCTGTTTACAGTCTTCGACTGGACACAGATCGAACCGGATCTCGGCCGGTATGAATAAATCACATGAAGAAACCGTTAACCCGCTATCCGCTGTAGAAAGTGCTGTATTTTTCGAGAGCACAGCAGACGGCTTCGACGTTCTCGAGCGGAACATCGTCTCCGATCTCGGCCTTGAGCCACAGCCCCCCTTCGGGCGATCCGAGAGTCTCGACCGATTCCCTCACATGGGCGTCGATATCCTCAGGACGCCAGAAAGGCAAACGCTGACGGGAATCCGATCCGGATATTCTCTCCTGATCGCCTTGATGCGTTCATCCATGTTCGTTTTATCCTCATTGCAAAGCCACCTGTTATGAAAAAACTGCCGATACGCTGAAAAACGTGTGCCGGTCCGGAGCGGATTCCATGAAGATGTCAACGTCGCTCCATTCCGGCTGACTGTTCCGGACAAACGGGCCGAACAAGGCGTGCGTGTCTGGTGTACGACGTGAAAAAGAATCAGGGGCTCAGCGCTGATAGATATGGACATATTTGGAATCCGTCCAGCCGTGGCTCAGTATGACCGGACGTCCCGGCGACAGTTCGACAATCCTGCATCCGTCGTGGTGCTCGAACCTGTCGTCGATCACGTATCGCCACCATGAGAGGCCCCGGGGATCGGCTTTTTTATAGATCATCATCCGGCAGCGGCTGCGGTACGGCCAGGTGGGATCGTGTTCGCCGGCCACTATCTCAATGTTGCCGTCGCCATCCAGATCGGCTGCGCCGATAGAATGCGGGCAGCGTAGCGCATCGATGACGTGCACGGGCCAGGGTTTCCGGGGATCGGCGGGCTGTTCGAGCCATGCCAGTCTGCTGTGGGGCACCTGGCCGGATTCGTCGGCGAGAACCTCCTCTCCGACGATCACATCCATTGTCCCGTTGCCGTTGATATCTGCGGCAGCAACGCGCGCCACTTCAAAGTCCTCAACCATCAGGTGAGGCTGGAAGCGGCCTTCGCCGGAGTTTTCCAGCCACCAGGGCCCGGCGATGATATCGGCCCGCCCGTTACCGGTAACATCGCGGATCAGCATCTCCTCGCCATAGGGGATATCGGCCAGGGTGGTCCGTTCCCATGTTCCGTTATGCAGCGAGTCCGGCGCGGTGAACATCTCCGGGCGATCGCCTTCCCTTTGGGCGCTGTGATACCCTGCAATCACGGCAAGCCGTCCTCCCGGCCCAACCGGCCCGATGACGCTCCCGTGCGGCCAGTCGCCGCTGCCTTTGCCGATAGGATGTTCCTCCCATTCCCCGTCCAGTGGATTGATCGGCTTGAGCCAGTAAAGGTCGCTGCTCAGCCCCTCATACCATCCGCTCCGACCTTCCGCACGTTTGGCGGCCAGCAGCTCTTTGCGCCCGTCGCCGTCGATGTCGTGGGCGTTGAAAACCTCGAATCCCGGCAGATCGTAGCGTTCCCAGCCGGGATTCCTGTACCACCATTGCCCGCAGGCGATGTCGGTCAACCCATCGCCGTCGATGTCGGCTGCAACGATGTCCGTGGCCGGGGAAGGTTTGTCGCGGTCAATAAAACTGTGTTGAAAGTTGCGCAAATTGCAGGGTTTTGTTTTTTTCTTCAGGAGATGCAGCCTGGGCCGCTTCCACTGCTTGCCCACGATCTCTTCCCGGCCGTCGCCGTCGATATCCATCGGGAACGCCTGGTGGGATCCCGATCCCCGGCAGATCATCTCCCTTTGCCAGGTTGCGCCCCGGTCGGAGGTGATATATGCCATGATCCGGGCATCACGGTTGCGCGGGGCGTTCCATCCACCCTCGGCCATCTCGGCCAGAAAAATGCGAACATTTCCCTGCGTATCGCGTCCCGCATCCAGTGAATGGGCGTAATAGAGTCTGTTGTCCACCGGGTGCTCGATCCATTGGCGCCGGGATTCTTCGACCAATCGGTTTTCAAACCAGCTCAGGCGCCCGTCGAGGTATTCGGATTCGGCGACGACGATGTCGCAGCGTCCGTTTCCGGTGATATCAACGGCAGCCACCCGTACCATCTCGCGAAAATTTTCAGCGTAGGTTCTGCGCTGCCAGGGCCCGTCAAGCACCCCAGCGTCCGGCGGGAAATACAGGTCGGGTCCGTGGATGACCTCGATCCGGCCGTCTCCGTCCAGGTCGGCCGCTGCCAGGCCTTCTTCAAAAACTTCGGTGGATATCACGTACTTGTTCCAGGGAGCCTTTCTATCCGATTGCGGCTTGTATATGAAAAACCCCGGCCGCC
>PUMZ01000178.1 GCA_003551565.1 Candidatus Brocadiaceae bacterium
GCCGGTACTGGCCTGCTCCACCCCCGCCTGCGAAGGTGTCCAGGTTATTACCGAGTCAACGGAACTGACCAGCCGCCGCAAGGCGATCCTCGAATTGTTGTTGAGCGAGCATCGGGTGGCCTGCACAAGTTGCGATGCCGACAGCGACTGCGTGCTCCAGGATCTGGCTTACCGTTACGGCGCCCGCGAATGGACCTATGGCACATTTCAACACGTCGATCCAAGGCCGCCCAACTATGCCTCGGAAGACCGCGGTCTCGTTTTCGATGTCGAAAAATGCGTGCGCTGTGGGCGTTGCATACGTTTCTGCGATGAGGTACAGGGCTCCTGCGCACTGACCTTCGAGGCGCGAGGCATCGAAATGACGGTTAATACGGCTCACAGCCGTGAGCTGCACCGGTCCGACTGTGAATTATGCGGCGGTTGCATCCGGGTTTGCCCGACCGGCGCCATGCGCGAGCGGGCCGCCCAGGGACAGGGCCGAAAACGTGATCTGGTCAAGACAACGACCACCTGTCCTTATTGCGGCGTCGGCTGCCAAATGGACCTGATGGTGGATCCGCGGCAAAACCGTATTGTCCGCGTTTCGGCCACTCCCGGCTCGCAAATCAATGACGGCAACTTGTGTGTCAAGGGACATTTCGGCTATGATTTCGTGTCCTCGCCCGAACGGTTGACCGCTCCCCTGATCCGGGAAGGGGACAGCTTCCGGGAAGCCTCCTGGAACGAGGCGCTGACGTTGATCGGGACAAAGCTGAGTGAAATCCGCGGGGCGCGCGGAGCGGACGCCCTGGGTTTCATGTCTTCCTGCCGCTGCACCAATGAAGAAAACTACTTAATGCAGAAATTGGCCCGCGCGGCGGCGGGCACGAATAACGTGGACCAGTGCGCCACAACCTGCCACGCGCCGACGGTTGCCGGCCTGGCCGCCGCCTTCGGGAGCGGCGCCATGACCAACAGTGTGGAAGAGATCAAGGACTGCGATGTGATGTTTGTCATCGGGGCAAACCCAACTGAAGCGCATCCGATAGTCGGCATCGAAATGAAACGGGCTATGCGCCGGGGAGCGAAGCTGATCGTGTGCGACCCCCGTAAAACCTGGCTGGCGCGCCGTGCCGATATCCATATCCAGCATCGACCGGGAAGCGATAACATGCTGATAAACTCTATCTTAGGCTTGATCCTCGAAGAACAGCTTTTTGACCGGGACTTCATCCGCAAGCGTTGCGAGGATTTCGAAGCATTTGAAAATAACCTCGCGGGTTACTCGATTGACGCGGCGGCCGAATACTGCGGTGTCCCGGCCCGCGACATCCGGGCCGCGGCCCGGATGTATGCCCGCGGCAATCCCAGCGCCATTTTCTATACGCTGGGCATCACTGAACACTCATGCGGCACTGACAATGTCAAGAATCTTGCCAATCTCGCCATGCTATGTGGACAGATCGGCAAGTGGGCCTCCGGAATCAACCCGCTCCGCGGTCAGAATAATGTGCAGGGAGGCTGCGATATGGGAGCCATGCCCCACAAGCTGCCCGGATATCAAAACTGGAGCGACGATTCCACACGCCGAAAATTCGAGCAGGCCTGGGATGTTACCTTGCCGATGACACCGGGGGGAACGATTACGGATTTTGTCGAATGGGCGGGTGCCGGCAGACTGAAAGCTCTCTACGTCATGGGCGAGGATCCGGTCGTTTCCGAGGCCAACCAGGCCAAGGTCGTCCGCAACCTGAGCAATCTCGAGTTTCTAGTGTGCCAGGATTTGTTCCTGACATCCACTGCGAAAATGGCCCATGTCGTGCTGCCCGGCGCCTGCTGGGCGGAGAAGGACGGCACCTTCACCGCTTCCGAGCGTCGTGTTCAACGCATCCGTCGGGCCGTCGAGCCCCCCGGCAAGGCCAGGCCGGACTGGGAAATCATTTGTCAGGTCTCCAACGTCCTGGGTTATCCGATGGACTACAAGAATCCGTCGAAAGTCTTTGACGAGATCGCCGCCCTGACACCTTCCTACGGCGGGATGTCGTATCGTCGGATCGGCGCGCGCGGTCTTCAATGGCCCTGCCTCGCCTCTGACCTTCCCGGAACCCGCTTTTTGCATGAAGGAAAGTTCGCCCGCGGCAAGGGTAGATTCCATCCGATCTCTTTCCAGACTCAAAAGGAAGAGCCGGACGAGGACTATCCCATGATTCTTTCAACAGGCAGAACGCTCTATCATTACAATTCCGGAAGCATGACGCGTCGAACCGGCGCCCTGCGCCAGCGGGGGAGGAGAAACTTTGTTGAATTAAATTCTTCTACCGCCGCTTATTACGGGATTCATAATAACGACATGATCCGGATCCGAACCCGGCGCGGGGAGGTCACGGTGTGCGCCGCGGTCGGCGATCGGGTACGTCCGGATACTATCTGGATGCCGTTCCATTTCGTGGAAAGCCCTGCCAATGCCCTGACAAACGATCAGTTCGATCCTGAGACGGATACTGCCGAATACAAGTGTTGTGCCGCCGCGATAGAGAGGATCAACCCTTGAACTTTTCCTCCGCTATGAGTGTCGCAATCGGTTTTGCGGATAGGGATGTTGTTCAATACAGCCGAAGTTTTCCCGGCGGGCGGCTTCGCCGCGATACCGTTGTCATCGAAAGGCCGCTGAAAATCGAAGTGAATGAAAGCAGCTATACGCTTCTGCGTACCCCCGGGGCGGACCGCGAACTGTGTGTGGGGTTTCTTTTTACCGAAGGGTTGATCGAAAAGCTCGGAGATATTCTAATCTTACGCCAGTGCCCTGATTCGGCAGACTCTCTCACGGTGAAAGTCTCCGATACACGTGAGAAACCCTCTCGATCAATGCTCATCACCTCGTCATGCGGGCTCTGCGGCCGGGAGGATATAGAGGCGATGGTGGATGCCCTGGGCCGCGTCGAGAGCTCTTTGCAGGTCTCTCCGGAGATGATGTACCGCCTGCCTGAAACAGTCCGTGCCAGACAAGAGCTGTTTGACCTGACCGGCGGAGCACATGCTTCCGCCTTTTTCGATGAAGACGGCAATATTCTGGGTGTAAAAGAGGATGTCGGCCGCCATAATGCTCTTGACAAACTGATTGGGCAGGCGATCATGCAGGAATTGCCCATGAACAGCTCGGGAGTGTTCCTCTCCGGACGCACCAGCCTGGAGATGATCGTGAAAGCCGCCCGGGCCCGCATTCCGGTGGTGGCGGCAGTGGGGGCACCCACTGAAATCGCTGCCGAGGCTGCCGAACGGCTCGGAATTACCCTGTGCGGGTTCTTGCGTGACCAGCGGCTGTCTGTGTATACTCATGGATGGCGAATCAGGGAAAATGTATGAAAAGACCGGCGGATTGGAATGAACGTTATTTGAATAGCGACACGCCCTTAATGAAGTTGAAACAGTATAAATGAAAGGAACTTATGATGATGATGGATCCTACAAAAATGGCGGATTGGGAGTTAGCGGAGAAAGCGGAAGGCAAGATGAAAACTTTCGCTCAAATGGCCGCGGAAACAGGATTTGAAAATGATGAACTGATTCCGCACGGAAAGTATCTAGGCAGAATTGATTATAAAAAAGCATTTGCCCGGGTAGGGAATGCTCCGCAGGGGAAATATATCGATGTCACGGCAATAACGCCTACTCCGCTGGGAGAAGGGAAAACAACCACTGCTATCGGATTGATTGAAGGACTGGGAAAACTCGGGAAAAAGGTCACGGGCACTATTCGGCAACCCAGCAGTGGACCGACATTCAATATTAAGGGATCAGCGGCTGGCGGCGGTCTTTCACAATGCCTCCCGCTGACCCCGTTTTGCCTGGGACTCACGGGCGATATTGATAAAATCTGTAATGCGCATAACCTGGGAATGGTAGCATTGACAGCCCGGATGCAGCATGAAAATAATTATGACGACGCGAAGTTGGCCGCTAAAAACCTTAAGCGCCTGGATATCGATCCCGCCCGGGTAGAGTTTAAATGGGTGATGGATCTGTGCGCGCAGTCATTGCGCAGTATAATAATCGGCCGGGGCGGCAAGATGGACGGACTGGAGATGGAATCGGGCTTCCAGATCGCTGTAGCCAGCGAGCTGATGGCTATCCTCTCGGTCACCTCAAGCCTTAAGGACATGAGGGAACGGATCGCCCGGATTATTATGGCTCGCGATAAAACCGGGGCGCCGATCACAGCGGCCGACCTGGAAGTAGACGGCGCAATGACGGCCTGGATGGTGGAGACGCTTAATCCGACATTGATGCAGTCAATGGAAGGGCAGCCAGTGTTTGTACATGCAGGACCGTTTGCTAATATAGCGATAGGGCAAAGCTCGGTGATTGCCGATAAATTGGCCTGTCGACTCGCTGATTATCATGTGACGGAAAGCGGTTTCGGAGCTGATA
>PUMZ01000073.1 GCA_003551565.1 Candidatus Brocadiaceae bacterium
AGAGCCAGCGCCGGGATTGTCTGTATGACGCCCACCGTGCCCATCACCGCCCCGATCACCCGCTTCCATGGGCAGCGGGTCAGATACACACCCAGCGGAACAGCAATGAGTATTGCTATGACAAGCGATATGACAACGAGGTAAACATGCTGGTGCGTGGCACGGCCTATCCTTCCTCCGTAACGGCGGTAGAAAACCCTCAAGGCGTATACGACTCCTTCCTCCCGCAGTTCTTCTGCGGGCATTCTTTCCTCCGGTTCCTCAAGACCGGGCACTTCCTCGCCGGGCGCCGGCGGCGGTTCGGTATCGGCCGTTACCGGCAAAAGACTGCCAAAAAGGAAACAACAAAACAACAGGGGAAAAATAATCTTACGATTTTTCGAAATGTCCAACATAATATTAATTCCTCCGGTATGTTAGCTATCGCCGGCGGTCTCGATCAGGTAAAGATCGGCCATGTAGCCCGCAAAAAGCGTGTAGATACGACCGCACAGCCCCTTGCGGGCCCGGCGCAGTTTTTCATCTTCAACGTTGACAAAAACTTCTTCGAAAAAACGATGCACCGGTCCGGCGAAAAGATCACAGTATTTTTCGGCCGCTTCCGCGTAGAGGCCCTTACTGAAAAAGGCGCGTATCTCGTCCCCGTTCGCTGAAAGAAGCTCGGCCAGGAGCGTCTCCTCCGGTTCCTGCAGCAGGGCCGGGTCCACCTCGGGCAGTGAATCCAGGTCTTTCTGTATTCTGTATGTCCTGTCAACCACTTCAACCAGTTCGGGCCACCATTTTGTCCGGGCGCATTGATCCAGGGCATTGAGGCGGCGCCAAAAACGGAGCGGGTTATGATTCAATCCCTCCTCCTCCGCCGGGCGGTCGAAGCCTACCGAAAGCACGGCCCGTGCCATATCGTGCCGGAATCCCCTGTCGAGCGCCTCGTGGTAGAGCCGGTCGCGGAAAAAGGCCAGCACCGTTGCGATATCCGCCTCCAGCTCGCGCCGTCCCAATTCTTCCGCCTGCTGCTGCAGGGTGTCTTTTGCATGGTTCAGGAGGTCACACAACCTGATATCGAGCTCCCCGGTCTCCAGGATCTTCAGGATGCCGATGGCATTGCGCCGCATCGCAAACGGGTCCTGGCTTCCATCGGGCGTATAATCCAGGGCATAACAGCAGATAACGGCATCTGTTTTATCGGCCAGCGACAGAACGGTTCCGGCCACGGACGCCGGCGGCGGGCCGTCCGCAGAGACGGGCATATAGTGCTCTCCGATGGCTCTGGCCACCGGCCCGGGTTGTCCCTCCTGCAGGGCCAGCTCTTCGCCCACCAGGCCCTGCAGCGAGGGAAACTCGCCCACCAACCCGGTCAGAAGATCGGCTTTGCAGAGTCTGGCAGCCTCTTTCAGATGAGCGAGGCATGCCGTATCCACGCCCATCATGCCGGCCGCCGCCACGGCAAGTCTCTCGATCCGCTGCGTCCTGTGCAGGTTGTTGCCGAGTCCGGCGAGGTAAACGACATCCTGCAGCATCTCAACGCGCTCCTGAAGAGGGATCCGGCGGTCTTCATCCCAGAAAAAACGCGCATCGGCGAGTCGCGCCTTCAGCACGCGCTCGTTGCCCTCCCTGACGGTCTCCTCCTGCCGTGCGGTTCTGTTGGAGACGACGGTGAACTTGTTCACAAGCCGTCCCTCAGCGTCCCTCGTCGGGAAGTAGCGCTGATGTTTTGTCATTGCGGCAACCACCACGCAATCCGGCACGGCCAGGAACCCGGCATCGAACTCGCCGGCCAGCGCGCAGGGATATTCGACAAGCCCGGCGACTTCTTCCAGCAGCTCTTCAGAAATCTCCGCCATCCCCCCCCCGGAGCCCGAATCCATGACCTGCTGCCTTATAATCTCGCGCCTCCTGTCGTTTTCAACGATGACGAATGCTTCCTCGAGCTTTTCGCTGTACTCCGCAAACGATGCGGTCTGAAGTTCAATCTCGTCCGGCCGAAGGAATGGGTGTCCCGCGGTGACGCGCCCCGCCTTCAGTCCGGCCAAAGCGACGGGTATGACTTCTTCACCCAGAAGTGCCGTCAGGCGGCGGATCGGCCTGGCGAAACTCAATGGCCGGGAGCGAGCCTCCCCATTGCCGTCCGGAACGGGCCAGCGCATGGATTTCGGCGAATCCATCGACTTTACCGTATCGGCAAGTATGTCCGGTAGAAGCTTGATAGCAGGCTCTCCTCCGCGTTCGACGGAAGCGACGACGTAAGGCCCCTTCCCGGAATCTTTCACCCGGAGCCGTTCCGGATCCACGCCCTGGGCGCGGGCGAAACCTATGGCCGCCTTTGTTGGTTTGTTCTCCTCATCGTAGGCGACATGCGCCGGCGGGCCGACGACTTCGTCCGATTCGGTGCTTTGTTTTTCCGGAACGCCGCTTGCCCAGACGGTCAGCCGCCGGGGGCTGCCCGCGGTTTTTATCTCGTCCGCGCCGAGACGGAATTCTTCCAGCCGGCTCCGCAGACCCGCGCCGAGTTGTTCCAGAAGCGGTTCGATATATCCCGCGGGGATTTCTTCCACCCCCAGTTCAAAAAGAAGTTGATGCTCTTTCATGGGTAAGCTCTCTCTGTTTGAAAGTTCCACCGCATCGGACCCGGGATCCATGCCGCAATCAGCTCAAGGGAGCAAAGAGTGAATGTAAATAAAACAGTGAACCCGTTTGTTTCCACCGGAACAGGCCCGGTGGAAGAATCTCCTGAATTAACCCGCTATGTTAAATTTTGTCTTTGGTTTATGAAATATGCGGGTTAACGTGGTTCACTGAGGACTTACGATGCAATGCCCGATTTTCCAATGAGCATTTTAATAAGGAACGGGCTGCAATGCAAGCCCGCAAGACGATGGAGCCCGGTTTATGTGCGAATTAACCGGGCCAAAGCCGGCAGAAAGTCGCTTGCGGCGGGGACCGATATAAAATACAATGGCTTCGGTATGCGAAAGGAGCCGCTGAACAGAGACAGGCTGACCTTTTACCCGCTGGTGGAGCGGGAGAGCAGGGTTGGGGTTGATGGCGATCTCATCATGCCCGGCGGCGCCCCGGGGCGCCTTTCCGGCGACGCCGCTGAAACGGCGCGGATTTGCGCTTCGCGGATACGATCGGCGCGTGCCGGCGGGAAGCCGGTCATTATGGCCTTCGGCGCCCATGTTATCAAAAACGGGCTCGGCCCGCTGCTTATACATATGATGGAGAGGGATTGGCTGACGCATCTGGCGACCAACGGCGCCGGTGTCATCCATGACTGGGAACTTGCATGGCTGGGGCGGACCAGCGAATACGTTGAGGCCAATCTGCATGCGGGCCGGTTCGGGACATGGGAGGAGACCGGGTTTTATATCAATCTGGCTCTCCTTGCAGGCGCATACGGGGGCCTGGGCTACGGGGAAAGTGTGGGGGCGATGATCGGGAACGAACGTATCGACGTACCGTCTGCGACGGAACTCCGCAAGCGCCTGCGGAGCTGTTGCGGGACGATCCCGATACCGCCCGATGCCGGGGCTGCGGCCGATCTGCTGGAGGCGATAGAGGGGGGCGCGGCGCCGGAGGGCGGCCTCGACATACCGCATCCTTACGCCAGATACAGCCCGCAGGCCGCGGCCTACCGCCTGGGTGTTCCTTTCACGGCCCACCCGATGATAGGCCATGACATTATTTACACGCATCCGCTCAACCATGGCGGGGCGGTGGGCAGGACGGCGTTGCGGGATTTTTTACTCTTCGCCCGGAGCGTCAGCGAGCTGGAAGGAGGTGTATATCTTTCGGTAGGATCTGCTGTTATGTCCCCGATGATATTCGAAAAATCCATGTCCATGGCGCAGAACCTTGCGCTTCAAGCCGGGGAACGGATAGAAAACCACTCCATAACCGTCGTCGATCTTCAGGAGTCGACGTGGGACTGGAGCGGCGGTGAACCGCCCCAGGAACATCCCGATTACTACCTGCGTTTTTACAAAACGTTTCGCCGCATGGGCGGGCAGTTGCGTTATGCCTGCGCCGATAACAGAAGTTTTTTGCTCCAGCTCTGCCGGGAACTGGAGGGCTGACCCGTGCTATCCCGCTTCTTTCACGGATTCCGGTGGTGCAGATGTGGCAGAAAGCAGAGGCTCTTTTTTAACTGTTCTTTCTTCATTTCCGATTCCCTTAAGTTCGTTTTCAGGGTGTTTGACTTGAGTTATCCCGGGTATTCTGATAGGTTGTATCCAGATCGTCCCCGAAGATTATCGGGAAAGCCATGGTGACAATCAGATCCGCACCGGGAACGGTCAACGTTTTTGCGTGCACTTTTCTCAACCTGTTTCCCCTTGAAAATGCGGGGACAGGGCGCCGGAGGGGTGGCTGAGTGGACGAAAGCGACGGTTTTGAAAACCGTTGTCCCCCGATCGGGGGACCGGGGGTTCGAATCCCTCCCCCTCCGCCATGCGGGCCGGAAAATGTTTATTGTGACTGGCCTACGCTCTCTTTGGTATGGATGACGTCTGCATCTTGTCATGAGCAATCAGTTTCCGGGGAGAAGAGGCAATATGTTTGTCCTTTTCCTTGCGGAGAATTAACGCTGCGACTTCCCTTTTATTTGTAGACGCTTAATAGCTTATATCGACACAAAAATGTCGCGCTATTATTAGATACCGGGCAGCCTGGCCGAAAACCGGGCTCGTAGTGGACGCTTTCAAGCCTGCCTGACGGCAGGCAGGCGTCCCTGAGCTGGCGTGTTTTCCGGAGTCCGCAGCCCCCTGAAGGGGTGCCGCGTTCCGGCAGCCATAACCGCACCGCAATGAAAGGAGAGCGGATGATGAGATACATCGCAAGTCGCGGAGTGTTGGTTCTGCTTTTTCTGGCGGCCCTGACCGCCTGGCCCCTTGCAGCGCAGGATACCGGCGGCAATGAAAGGGAAGATATCGGGGCGGCCTGGACTCCGGCGCCTCCCCGCATGCTGACGCAGGAAGAGTTTCCGCTCCCGCGTCATGACCCGCGCCCGTTGATGAAGGCCCTCATCGAGCGCAAGCAGCCGACCGACGCCACGCCGTTCACCTTCGCAGCGGTTTCTGACATGCACAGCCGCCGGGAAGCGGCCATATTTGACTTGGTCCGTGATATTGATCCGGATTTTGTCCTTACGATTGGCGACATGATCAATGTCGGCTGGGGCGAAAGGGCGCTGTCCCACTACAGGCGGTTGGAAGAATTCGGGGGCGATCTCTTTCGCCAATACCCGATCTGGTCGGTTCCCGGCAATCACGAAACCGGTGCGGACAAAGATATCACAGACGAGGAAGAGGCCGCAGCTCGCCGGCGCTTTTCGGCCTATTTTGCCCAGCCGCATGATGAAATATTCAGCTTCAGCTACGCCAACGCCCGGTTCATCGGCCTGCCGTTCGAGTTTTTTGAGCAGCGGGCGGTTGAAGGCGACAAATTGCTGGAAACCCTGGGGGAAGAGCTATCATCCGCCAAAGGTAAGCATATCTTCGTCTTCAGCCACTATTCGTATTTTACCGGGCGATGGAGGCCGCAAAACGAGGTTCGCGAGGCCGCCGCCGAGTTGTTCGAAAAGCACAACGTCGTTGCGGTACTGGGCGCCCATGCTCATGTTTATTACCGGCAGCGGAGGAACGGAGTACACTACATTGTCAATGCAACCGCCGGAGGAATGAGTGGCGGAATTCCCCATGAGCGCGGTCATGCCACGTTGCGCAATGCCTTGCCGGATGATGTCTGGTTCGGCCGCAAAGAAGATGGCAATCATCAATTCATTCGTCCGGTTGGGGAGGCGCCGGTTCCTTTCCAGGGAAACAGGCAGTTCGCCACGGTTATCACCGTAGACGGGCCGCGCGTGACATTCCATCTGGTAAACACCGACGGCAAGGTATGGGACCGCGCAATACTGGCCGGTCCGGCCGGTGAAGACAACGATCCCTCCCCCTCCGCCATGCGGGCCCGGGAAATGCTGGCGAGCATCCCGCCAGGGATAGCCGCTCGAGGTATGCGCCAGACGTTCGCCCGGGAACGGGACAATTCTCCTGTTCCCGGCGGCCTCAAAACATCCTTTTTCATGCTGAACCAGTGGAGATAGAGGAGCATATATGCGCAAGAATGAGGAATCAGCCACCCATTTGGCGTATAGTGATGGATTCTTAATCAAACTGGCTGCACATACAATAATTCTGGGTCTGGCAATGTGGGCATTCATGGCATTGCCCTCCGGCGGCAGTCTGATCATATCGGGCTTCCAGGGCCAGTTGCATCACGAGAGTCCGTTAGGTATTGTGATGCAACGCCGGATATTCGATGTTGGAGAAGTTTCAGAAGCGGTTTTGCGGAGCGCACGACACAGCCCGGGAAGCGGGCCCCGGACCCTAGCCGGCCGTATCGAGATTCACTTAACAAGCGGCGAGATATTGCCCCTTACGCGTCACTATAGCAACCGCAGGGCGGAGATGGCGGCGATCGTCCGCCAGCTCAACAAAGGACTTGGTGGGCCAGAAAATGAGATGGAGGTCGCCTACAACGACCACAAGCCAGCCGCCTTTATCATCGGCTTTCTTGGTCTATACGCCCTTTACATGATTCTGTGGGGAATTCGGCAGACCACACTACGCGTTGATCGACATCAAGGGCGAATCAGTTTAATGGTACGTGGTCTCATCGTACGTCGGAACGATGCGTGGCGGTTCTCGGAGATATCTCACCTTGCCCTGCAGGTTAAAGCGCCACGCAGAAAGAGGCGTAGGGTACGTCCGGTAATAGCTCTCCAGAGCCAGGTTTTAAAGCCGATCTTGCCGGCTTACTCGTCGGTGTCTGATCAACAGTTCCGCGATATGCTTGAAAATATAGCAAAGTTTTCGGGGATTGAGTTTCGCCGAGAAGAGTCATGAGGAAACAGTAAGCTATGTTTACGCACTTCTTCTGTTATCGACCGCGACAACACCGAACGACTGCGTTACAGGATATATCGCCCCTCTGGACAATCAGGAAGATCCCCACTGTTGTTACCTCCCTTATGTCAATTATCGTCCTTGGGTTATGAAATATGCGGGTTATGGCGGCCAACGCTGCTTACGATAATTTCTCCAGTTTCTGGCGGATCGCGGCGGCATGCCAGCTCTCATTCATCGCAAATTGCTCGAACATCTCCGTGAGGGAGGCGGAATCCGTCTCCCGTGCGTATTTCCGGTAAAGGTTCACCGCGTTTTCTTCGTGCCCCAGAGCGTCTTTGAGCCGGTCCTCGTCGTTCTGTATGCGCTGCTTTGCCATAGCGTTCCCTCTTTTCTTTGTTCTGTGTTTTTCCATGCGTTGCACGCTTTCCTTCTGGTCTGTACCCGGTCGGGAATCCGCGCCGGAGATCCACTCCCGGATCGGCCTGAATTCCCGACAAAAAGGTCCCCCCTCTTATCATAACTTCATGTCCAATACTTTTCAATTTCCCGCAAGGTTTCTTCCGGCCGGCTGTTTTGAGCAACGAAAACGTGAACATCCGGTCCCACCGGTTTCCAGACCGCCGGATCGGTGGATTGGAACAGCACCACGGTCCTGGCGCCCACTGCGCCCGCCAGATGCGCGATGCCGCTGTCGTTGCCGATAAACAACGTGCAGCACTGCAGCAAAGCTGCCGTGCGGGATAACGGCAGGTTCCGCAACACCTCAGGCTCCCACCGCAGCTTAGCCAAAACTTCGCAGCAGGCCTTTCCATCGGCCGGCCCTTCAAGCACAACGGGCTTTATCCCGTTGCGGCGCAATCCATTGATGATATATGCGAAATGCTGTGGCGGAAGGACCTTCCCGGTCGAGCCGCTTCCGGGATGTACCACGGCCACGGGCTTTTCTTCCGGGCGGCCGATACGGCGCCTCAGCTGCTTCAAGACGCCGGGAGGGGCGCTGAGCATCGGCGGTGAAAGTTCTGCGACGGACCCCGGGGGTGCTGCGGAGAGGGCGTTCACAAGGTGCACGGCCATATGGGTGTCCCCCGCAGGGGTGATGCCCCAAACGATCGAAGGACATGAGCACAGAGCAGTAATGTTGCGGACGAACGGGCCGCGCGGATCTCCGGTATAGACAATGATCAGGTCCGCATCCCGAAATGGCGTGGGAAGTTGTTTTGGCGGCGATTCGGCGAAAAGCGGGGCCAGCATGATCGAATCGAAGGGCAGGAAGCGATACAGCCCGCCGGCCATCGGCGCCAGCTTATCGGCCCAGGCGCTCCCACAAAACGTGATATTCGCCGCCGGGTTGTGGCTTTTCAGGTATTGCAAGGCGGGCAGGGTAAGGATGGTATCGCCCAGCGCCCCGGGCCGCACAACGAGCAGGGAGGGCTTGGCTTTTGAGCCGAACTGTTCGGTTACGGCAGGGACCGGCCCATGCATGGTCTTCTCCGGGGCGCTGAACATTGTCCGTCAGCCTTCCGGAAAGAGGTCGGCTTTCAGGTTGATAAATTCCATCAGGTCCCGCAGGCTGATTATCCCCACCGGTTGTTCGTCTTGGACGACGATTATCCTGCGTCCTTCTGCGCCGCTGAGTTTTCTGAGTGCATACAGGGCGGAGGTTTGCGGTGTCACTTCGGTATCGGAAGAACGCGGCGTCATAATGTCTTTCACAGGCGTCTGCGGCCAGAGCCGGCGGTCGATTTCCCCCGGGCTTCGTGCCCGTATGATGCCGATCAGCCGCCCTTCATTGTCTGTCACGGGAAAGGCGGTGAAATGGTATGGCAGAACGTATTCATTGACAAAACGTTCGACCGGGAGGTCCTCTTTCACGCAGACCGGCGGTGATGTCATGAAACGTCCGACATTTTCCCCGCCCAGTGTCTTCCGCATCATCACGTTCTGGAGGCTTGAATTGGCCGCCTGGCGGAGGAAAAAGCCCAAAAACATCAGCCAGATGCCGCTGATGATGAGAGCATGGAAGAGGCTGAAAATCCCTCCTAAAATCATAAGCATCCCGAAGCCCGATCCGACGGCGGCGGCCAGGCGGGTGGCCGACCACAGGTTCCCGGTGATGCCCCACAGGAAGCTGCGCAGCACGCGACCGCCGTCGAGCGGGAAGGCGGGGAGGCTGTTGAACGCTGCGATGGCAAAGTTCACGATGGCGAGGTAGAGCAAAACGACATTCATGACGGGCGGGGCGTGGAGCATAAAGTTGCAGAGCGCCCAGGCGGCCAGGAAAACGGCGGACAAAGCGAGGCTTGAGAGGGGGCCGACAACCGCCATGAAAAATTCCGCTGCCGCCGTCGGCGGTTCATCTTCCATCTCACTGACCCCGCCGAAAATGAACAACGTAATACCCCGCACCGGCATGCCGGTATGGCGGGCGACAACGGAGTGAGAGAGTTCATGGATGAGCAGGCACGCAAACAGGCCCAGAGCGCCGACAACACCCAGAACCCACATTGTCGAGCGGGAAACTTCTTCTCCTTCAAGCCACTGATGGAACAGCCCGCCGGGGGTTGAAAGGGAGAATACGATCAGAAAAAACAGCAGAAACCATGTCGGGTTTATTTTTATAGGGAAGCCGAAGACCTTAAGCAGGGTCCAGCTTCGTCCGAAAATCGCCATTTTAGGGGATACCTTGTCCTGGATTTAAGTGAGCGGTTCTTTGGGCAGGCCGAACTCCTTACGTACCTGTGCGGCCATCTGTGGACGGGTCATTTTCTTGTCGGCGTTGTCGATACCCTGAATCTTCGCCTTCAGTGCTTTGTCTTTTTCCAGTACCGAGGCAAGCTCTTTCTTTGCCTGGCCGGGGCCGAAAAGGTAGATCCGCCGGGCGGGGCGCAATGCCCGGTCGAGTTTCTTATAATAGTGTTTGAGCTGTTCCTGCCGCCTGTGTTCGACAGAAGCATGGGCCACAGCCCCCCCGGGCGCATTGGGTTTCGACAGGCTGTCGGTTGGTTCCCCTTCCTCCTGATAGCCCGACTCTATGGTCACGATGTCCATCCCGGCATTCGCATCCGCCCAGAACAACAGCGCCTTCCGATGGTCCAACCATACTCCGGCAAATACCTTCTCATTCATTTCGGCTCCCCGGCCCTGTTAAAGGATGTTGTTGTCTTCAAAAAACCACTTTTATGCCGCAAGAACAACGGCCGATCGTTTTTTGCGCTTGCGAGTACCATCACCGCGGTCTGAAAAGTTCCCTCATGCGCCAGCGGCGCATTCCACCGTCTGCCTGTGCGGCGCACGCAGACAGGCAGCCCGGGGCGCCGTCCACGGATAAAACGACAGCGAAAGAAGATCTCTGAAGGGGTCTTCAATCCACGTTTTCAGAAAAGCATCTCCACAATACACCCTTTCAGATCGGCCCCGCCACTATGATCCATGGTAATCCGCCGGCGGTCATTTGTCAACCTGAACTTGTTGCGGCAAGGGCCGCAGCAATCCCCGGCGGGCGGATTGTGGAACCGGCAAAAAGGCAGGATTGCCGATTCTCTCTCTCATTCGTCCGTGATACGGCGGCAGTAGGAAATCAGCGGCCGGAGAGACTGCCTCAAGAGCGCCCTTGCGTGCTCGTTTTCAGCGATCAAAGCGGCAACGGGCGGGCTGTGAAGGTAATAGACCTCCACCAGAGCACGTCCCGGTGCACTCGAAAGCAGCCTGCGGTCACGGTAGGCTCGGAGTGTTTCGATTTCCGCGGCCATGGGCGTGCCGTAGACAGCCGTAGCGATAAAGCATGTCCCCCCCCCACTGCTGCTGCTGCTGCCACCATCGCTTCCGTTCTCTTCCGGCACAAGAGCGAACACGATGCCGCTGAAATCCTCCAGGGCCGGGACGGTGGGATCGTCATGGCTCTTTGACCGGATCGCAACCCGCATGGCATTCACGTAAGACCCTTCAAAAAAATCCGGATCGGAAATGCTCTCCTGGTGCGAAGCCGCAACCCATTCCTGCTGCTCTGCATTGAACCATTCAACAACTTTCCCTCCGTGTTCATTGTACCCGGTATCAAACTGGACTTCGGTAATGCGTCCATCGGCGATGTCCTCTCTGTTCATGACAAGGCGGAAGTACGATGCCCCGGGCCCGGCCCCGGGCACCCCGGGGGGGGCTGCTTCCAGTCCGCATGCAAACACCTCACCGGTATCGCCCGCACCAGTTGCGGCTACGCCCGCTCCCCGCACGGCATCTTCTGCCGCCTCCCCCTCCCGGGAAAGGGCGCCGCGCCCTGCGCCTGTCGTCGGTGCTCTCCCCCACGGCTGAAAATCCACTTCCCCGAAAACGGCATCTCCTTTGCCATCAGGGTTTTCCGGGTTCTGTTTCGGCCCGCTTTCATGCCCCCACCAATTCAGCGTCGCCCTCAGCCGCTGGCTTTCCTGGTTTGCAGACCAGTCCGCGCCCCGTTCAAAGCCCTGGATGTTGTTGTTCATCGCCCCGGCATCTGTTGGCAACGTACCGTTATTGTCCGGCCTGTTTTGTAGACCCACCCCCCCCTTGCCGGAGTTATCGCTGTACACGATCGAGTTGTTTGCTATCCAGACCCCTCCGCTGCCACCGTGGACTAAAATGCCTGTCGCGGCATCCACAATGTGGTTGCCGTAAACAGAAGCGTCTGTCGCGGCATCCACCATGGCAGCAATGCCTTTGCTATTACCACAATATTCGCAGTATCCGTCAATGGTATTGGCGGCGAGCTGCGCATTGTCGGCTCCGATCCTGACTCCTGTTTCGTGGAAGTTGCCGATCCAGAACCCTTCCACACGGACGTTATCAGCTGCGATGATAATGGCTTCATCCCCGCATTCTGCATCTATGAATGTCGTGTCCCTGCCGTGTGTGGAGACCAGAGCAAATCCCCCGGCGTTCTGCCCGGCGATCACGACGGGCAGTGACGCCGTATAGTTACCGGGAGGGACTTCAACAACCGTTTCCCCGGTGGCTAACGCCTTATTTATCCTGTGCTGGAGATCGGTGAAGATGCCAAAATCCTGCTCCTCATGGTCTGTGGTCACATTGTTGTATCCCCGTTCTGCCGGCTCGAACACGTAGCCGCTCAGCTGCGGCTCGGCCGTCCCCGACCATCCGTGCTCGACCTCGGCGCTGAAAAAACCGTCTTCGCCGGTGACGGGATCGCCCGGTAGCCCGCTCAGCAGCACGCCGCCGTGGCCAATGTCCCCGCAAGAACGAACGTGCCCGGAAATTTCATAGGTCAGCACCGCACCGGTGTAATTCTCTTCAGCCAGATCGGCCGTTACATGGGTGTAAGTGCGCGAGGGCGGATCGAACTCGTATCCGGCCTTCTCAGGCTCCACGGTCCCCGACCATCCGTGCCCGATCTCGGCGCTGTAAAAACCGTCTTCGCCGGTGACCGGCCCGCCGGGCAGCCCGTTCAGAAGAACGCCTTCCATCACCGCACCGTCGCCGGTGCGCACGTAGCCCCCAATCTCATAAACCTGCCTTTCACCCGTATAATCCTGCCCGGAACGGTTACTCATAAGGTTGCTGTACGTGCGCGAGGACGGGGTGAAGTCGTAGCCGTTTTTTACCGGCACAACGGAACCGGACCATCCGAATTCCAAGCTCGCGCTGTAAAAACCGTCCCCGCCGGTGACCGGTCCGGTCCCGGAAAATCCGCTCATTGCCACATCGCCGATCCCCTCACCGTCCGGGGTGCGAACGTAACCGGAAACGGTCACGTAATCGGCTGTGGCTTTGGCAACCGCTGCCGCCGCGTTGAGGCGTCCGCCCGAGATCACCACGTCCTCCCATTGCGGCAAAATCGTGACACTTTCCATGACCCACTGTTTCACATCCCGGTAGGACGCTTCCGGCTGGACACACAGCAGCAGCGCCGCTGCGCCGGCCACGTGCGGCGTGGCCATGGAGGTGCCGCTCAGGGATGCATAGCCGTTATCCGTATGGGTGCTGAAAATGTCCGATCCGGGCGCTGCGAGGTGAACGCTGTTCGGGCCGTAATTGCTGAATCCGGAGCGGTTGTCATTATGGTCGCTGCTGGCAACGGCTAAGATGTTATCGCTGTCGTAGCTTGCCGGATAGACAGGATCCGTATCGTTGTTCCGGCCTTTGTTGCCCGCCGCTGCAACGAACAGGTGGTTGGCCTCACCGGCGGCGGTTATGGCGTCTTTCAGCGCCTGAGAATACGAAACAGTGTCTCTTGCACCCCAGGAATTGTTCGAAATATGCGCCCCGTGCTCCACGGCGTATTCGAGGGCGGCGATGGCGTCGGCTGTCGTACCCTGGCCCTGGTCGTTGAGAAACTTGATCGCCATGAGGCTCACGTTCCAGTTGACGCCGCAAACGCCTATCGCGTTGTTGCCGACCGCGCCGATGGTGCCTGCTACGTGGGTGCCGTGCCCGTGTCCGTCCATCGGATCGCCGCTGGTTACAGTTCCATCTCCGCCGGTCCAGCGGGCGCCGTGCAGGTCGCCCAGTTCAGGATCGGGATCCGGATTCATCCACATATTGCCGGCAAGGTCTTCGTGTCCGTAGTCGATGCCGGTATCGATCACCGCCACAACGATATCCTGACTTCCCGTTGTCGTCTCCCATGCCTGCAGAGCGCCGATGTCTGCGCCCTCCGTGCCGCCTGTCTGCCCGGTATTGCTGAGCCCCCAAAGTTCATCGAAATGCTCGTCATCCGGCTTCCGAAAAACCTCCAGTATGTAGTTGGGTTCCGCATAGGCCACGTGGGGAAGGGCCCGGTACGCCTCCAGCACTGCGTCCATCTCCGGACCGGACGGCAGCTCCACGACATCGACCGGGACCAAACGGAAGGCCCGCAGGCGGTTCATGCCAAAGCTCGCATGGACCGAAGCGCGCTCGCGGGCCGCATGCAGGCCGGGCCGGAAACCGACCAGGAAGCTGCCGGAATCGCGATCCGCCCCGCTGCGATCGCCAGGCGATCCGGGCGAGGATCCGCCGGTTGCCGGCGGTGAAAGGGGGGGGATAAGTCCTTCTTCTCCGCCGTCCCCGGACGGCGCCGGACCGTTGCCTGTCACGCCGTTATTGAAATTTTCCGCTTTTTCCCCGGCCTCTGCATCGGACGCCGATGCATGCCGTATGCGGGCCATACCGGAAAAGACCGGTATGCAGAGCGCCAGGCACGCTGCGATGAAGACGACGGTCGTTCGATCAGGAGTTGTTTTCATCGTCGGAGCATAACTTCGGGTTCAGGGATGACCGGTTTTTGAGCTTTCGCCAGGCACGCCCGCATATTCCGCAAGTGCCGGTCAGGACGCATTGCAAGCGACAATCCACATCCCGTGGGATACCGTTTTCCGGCATCCATGACGGGCACGGCGATGGCCGGCAGCTGCCGGCTATTCTCTATAGTATAGTCAAGCTTTCCGCAGGATTGCAAAAGAAAAACGCTGCCGGATACCACGCCTTCCCGGCAGCGTTCTCAGTCCGCCAGTATTAATCCGCTCCCAGGTCCTGTCCCGGCAACCTTCCCCCGCCGGAATCCAGCCATGGTGGGAAGGCGATCCTTTCCCCGAACACTCAGAACCCTACCCTGAGGCCGCTGAAGAAGCGCCAGCCGCTTGCGCCATAGCCTTTGCTCAGACCGCGTCCCATGCCCGCCGTAAGTGAAATGCCGTTGCCGAGGTCGTATCCCGCCGAAGCAAGCGCTTCCAGCGGCGAATGCCTGGAACGCAAAAGCCTCTCACTGCGGCCGAAAATCTCGCCTGTCAGGTGCAGCTCCGTCTCCGGAACGGCAAAAACAAGCCCCGCGCCATAGAGCATCGAGTGCTCTATATCGACCTGAACAAGGCTTTCCCGTGACCGGTACTCATACCCCACATTGAACGTGGTGCGCAGATGCCCGTTCACCTCCATGTCGGATATCAGCCGCACTCCCGCCGCCGGACCCTCCCCGCTCATAAACGCGCCTCTTCGGCCGGTGTTGAACCGGTAATGCGGCGCCACTGCGAACCGGACGTCTTCGATCTGCCAGGGCAACCTGTACTTGGCGCTCAAAACCGTATCGCCGAAGCCGCGGGTATCGACGTCGTCGAACTCCGAGCGCTGCTTCATCGCATAGGGCGTTCTCAACGAGACCTGCAGCTCGTCGCTGATCCCGTAGGTCAGCGTCGCCTGCAGCTGATGTTGCCGTTTCACCAGGTCGTAATCCTCGCCGTCCTCCATCCTGAGTTCGAGCGGTTTGCGGGCATAAGAGTAGAGGATATCGAACGCGGCGGAATCCTCACCGATGATTTCGGTGGTCGGCGATGCCACGGTCATGCGCTCGCCCGGCGCCCGCTCGAAGATGTTTGCCGGTGCGCCGTAGGCGCCGGAGAGACCGCCGAGCATCAGGGCGGCCGCTACAACAAGCGCAGCTCTGGCGTGAGTTGCACCTTGTTTCCGCTTCGCGAGCAGCAGCACAAGCAGACCCGCCATCAGGGCCCATGCTATGGCCGTCCCGTATCCGCTGAGCATCAAATATGCTACGCCGGAGACCGGAAGCAGCGCCAGGGCTGTAAGCCCTCTGAAAACCGGTCGTTCCGCTACAACGGCCGCCAGACGCGGGCTGTGCCTGTAATACGCATTCACGAACCTGCGCCCGAACGCGCTGCCGAGCAGATATTCATCCCTGAACGCACGCAGCGTCCGGACCTGCGGCGAGTCCGGCGAGCCGAACGCGGCGGTCGCTATAAAGCAGTCGCTGCCGCCGCCGGAGATCCTCTTCGGCCCGTCTTCTCCGAACCCTATTGCAAACACCTTTCCGCTGAATTGATCGAGGGACGGACTGCTTTCATCATCGAGTGTAATCCTGACGTATCCGTCATAACCGGCAAACTGTGCCGGCAGCGGTGTCGGATTCCATTCCTGCAACTCAACGGCGACCCAGTCCCAATGTTCCTCGTTTTCTGCAGTGTCATCAAACCAGTAAACTGTTTTGATGACCGGTTCCCGGTAGCCTATTTTCAGTATCACTTCGGTTATGTCTCCCGTCACCTTATCGACGAAAAGGTGGATGTATTCCCCTTCGCCGGGCCCCTTGAAAGCGACTCCGGCGGTGTTGCCGTACAGCCTTGTCGCAAACACCTCGCCGCTGTCCTCTGCGCCCTTGGTGACGTGCAACGCATACGGAATGTCCTCACGAGGTTCCCTGGCGGTTTTTTCATCATAGGATCCCCCGCCCACAACTCTTTCGGTCAGCCACGGATGGAAAAGAACGTTACCGATAACCGTGTCTCCCCCGCCGTCCGGACCTTCGGTAAGCGCCGCTTCGCCCGGGCCGCCATCATCAGGGCCCGAGGCGTGGCCCCACCAGTTGTGCGTGGCATGGAGCGCAAAATCGCCGCCGTTTATTTCAGAAACTGCATTCACACCCTCATCCCACCATGCGCCATAAACGTTACCGAAAATGTTGTTATGGACCGCCCGCGTATCGCTCGGGGGGCTCGGCAGATCGATCGCGATTTCTGCACCACCGGAAGTGCCGGCAAAGAGTGTGTCGGTGATACCCGCGTAGTTTTCGCTTATGGCATTGTTGGCAATCCTGGTGCCGTGCGCTCCAGCTCCGATCAATATGCCCGCATGGCAATTCAGCAGAGCGTTGCCGGCTACGATGGCGCCTTCCGCCCCGTGCACAGCGATCGCAAGGGGAGGAGACTTACGTTTTATGGCCAACTCCATGCAGGGCTCATTCACCACGTTGTCGGCGACCACAGCCCGGTCGCCGAAGACCCGGACGCCGGCCTCCACGAAGTTCACAATCAAGAAACCCTCTACGGTGACGTCGTGGGCTTCGATGGTTATCGCCACATACTCGCATTCCGCATCGATCCAGGTGCTCATCCAGCCGTCTGTGGACTTCAGCACGAGTCCGTCGGCGCCGGCCGGGATCGTTATTCCGCAGTACGGGTATCCTTCCGAGCTTGCCGAATACTCGCCCGGCCCTATCAGCACCGGCTCACGGCCATACAGATCGTCATCTCCTTCATCCTCCGCTTCCCAGATCGCTTCATTGATCTTGCCCTGGATCCGGTTGGTCGTTGTGAACTCCTGCACCTCCCCGTAGCTCGTGCCCGTGCTGTTGGTTGCATAGGCGCGCATATAATACCTCGTTTTGGGATCGAGGCCGTGGATCCTGCGGGAGAAGCCGTTGCCGCCGGCCATGATCTGGTATTCATCCACTTCGATAAGCTCATCATCTAATGTGGGATTGCCCGTGGTGTTCCAGCAGAATCCGTACTGCGTGGGGGTCGCGTAGCCGGGATGGACGAGCTCGCCGCTGAATGAGGCGCTGGTTGCGGCAACGCGCTCCACGCTCTCGGTCTCCACCCTTGCAAAAACCCTGTGGCTCAGATTCTGCCAGTCGAAGAAGGGATATCCGTCGTTGTCGGTCCCGGTTTCGTCGATCCCCCAGAGCTCTTCCTCGCCGTTTTCCACTTCTCCGATAAAATCCCAGCCGGCGTCGAAGAACGTGAAATAGTCGTTCATTTCAGCCGTATCCTTCCCCTCGGCCCCGGCGCCAAAACTTTGGTTGGAGGTCTGGGTGTCGAAGAAATTGTTTGCGTAAGTTCCTCCATCGTTGTAGCCGACAAACCCTTTATCGGTAATGGCATCCTGTGTGCTAACCGCGTTGCCTGCATCACTGCAGGAAACGCTGCCGGTCGAATAGGAGTGTTTTATGGTAGCGCTGTTGTAACCACAGAACCCGCCAAAGCTTTCCCAACCATTGATTTCCTCAATCCCGGCCTCTTCTATGGCGCTTTGCTCAACCGTGACGTTCCCGCGGCTGTAGCAGTCCGATATTATGGCGTTGTTCGCATTTCTGCCGGCCAGCCCGCCGACCTCCACGACGCCCCGGACATCGCCGGTGCTGTAGCACAGAAAAATCAAGGAGACAAGCTCCCCGATGTTTGTTTCCTGAAGGAGATCTCCGCAGCTGTTACTGCCCACCAGAGCCCCCACGGCGAAAAAACCTTCAACGTTGCCTGCGGCGCAGGACACTCCGATCAGGCCTCCTTCATTCATCCCCACCAGCCCACCGACCAATTCGTCTCCCTCAACGTCGCCCGTCGCATACGAAGCTACGATCAGGCCTTCCACATTCTCCCCGACCAGCCCGCCGACACAACAAATGCCCGTCACCTTTCCTGCGGCATAAGAGCCGCCCGTTATGG
>PUMZ01000059.1 GCA_003551565.1 Candidatus Brocadiaceae bacterium
AACACAAGCTGTATAGTGAGGCAACGGTGGCTGTCATTCGTATAGCACGCATCCCTGCGTGCGCTTTGGACAGGCAAGATGCCTGTCATACATTCCGCCTGCACTTTTTCGGCCACGTCCCCAGTGGTTCATTCCACTAGCGGTCAGTCATAAAATCCCGTCAAAACCTCCCCCGATCAAAGCCGGATAAGCTCGATGCCGCTGATTATCGGGTCAAGCACGGAACCTTCGGAACGCCTCAGTTCGATGACGAGCTCGCCCTCGAGTTCAACTTCTAATTCCTTTACAAGCCCGTGCAGCGGACCGCCGGCCTCGCCGGCGACGTCAAGTCTGCTCAGGCATTCGACGTCATTAATTATGACATCGAAAAGGCGCTCGCGCGGAACTGCATCTTCTTTCAGGTCGGCAAAATGAAGCCTTACCCGGTAAGTAGCATTCAGAAGGTCATCGATGACGATCTCGCTTTCGCCCTCCCTGACTGATGCAGCGACCCAATCAATCCCGCCCCCCGCATCAATTATTGCAGAAGGGTGACGCCGCTTCGTGCCTTCACGGTCATGCCATATTCTCCCTGTGCCGGCAACATCCACCCGGCGTCCGGGAGCCCCCCAGTTTATGCCGAAGGATTCCGGGTCCGGTTCAGCAGCGTCATACCTGGTCCAGAATTCTATGTTCGAATCCCCGGGCATGTGTACCATGGCAAGAGAGGTCTGATGAGGGTAGCTGCACGTGCAGGTACGTGTATAATCCAGCGCACTCAGGACACCGTCGGCCGCAATGAGGTTCGCCGTGCATCCGCTGCGAAAACCACCGAACGTACCGGTTCCGGTATCATGTTCAAGGTCAAAAAATCCAGCATAGCCGGTTCTGAAATACAATAGGTTCTTGCTGGCATTATGGGTGTCGCATCCGTATCTCCGGGCGTAAGTCCAATTGCTCCGGCGCCCCGTATGCGGCTCCGTGCGCAGCCAGGTTTCACCTGTCAAAAGCGATACAGCCTCGCCGGCGCGACCGGGGATAAGCATTTCTCCGGAGATAGAGCCGGGAAGAGAAAACCTTGACCTTTCCCAGATGAGAGAACCGTCACGGCTGCAGCGTGCGGCTATCCGCCTCGGCTCCCCCCTGAGGGTGCGCCCCGTGTCGTGACTGCCGCCTTCAACCAGGATGTTATTCTCTTCGCTGTACAGTAAAAAGGTACCGAAAATATCGCTGTCAACCGTCCATATTTCCTCACCGCTGTGCATATCAAACGAAATCAACCTGGTGGGTTCCTCCGGACGCTCCCCCCTGCGCGCCAGTCTGTCCATAGCGGAATCGGATAAACCGTCTATTACGTAAAGCTTATCTTCTGAACTGACAATAGCTGTATGTCTGAAACCGACAGAAGCTTCAGCCTGCCAAAGCACCTCGCCGTCGTATCGATCCATAACAGCTATACCGCCGCTGGAAGTGCCGCTGTAATTCCTGTCGCCGAGGTCGGCATCCTCCAAAATATGTGGTTCAAAGGTGGTTATCAAAAAATCTCCTTGAACACTGATATGACCCCAATCTGGTGCATCCTGATCATCATACAACTCTTCCACAGTGCGTCCCGGGAGCGAGAATCTGTCAAGAGTCTCACCATCAGAGGGACTAAGACGATATATTTCTCCCTTATAACGCAGGTAAATTCCATCGCGAACCGTAACAAAAGGGCTGCCAATATGATTGGCGCCGGCTTTCGGCGACATAGGGACATAGTGCCCCTGCGCCCAGCGTTTTTCCTCCTCAATATTGGTAAAGGGGTGTCCTATACCACTGAACTCCTGTTCCCATAGCTGGCGTCCGGTATATACACATCGCGCGGAGATCGTCTCAACCCCGAGAAAGACCTGCCTTCCCCCCGCAACCTGAGGCCTGGGGGCGGCTGTATGCCTTGGAAGAATATTGTGATTAGTAGGGCCGCCAAACCATAACATCCCCAGTGGAAGGCGGACAAGCGAGTCCATAGACAGCAGAGTGTTTGCGGCATTGTGATACTGATGCGTCCATTCACCAGCGCCACTGAGAGGACCGTTCCTAACAGCAAAGAGTGCGTCTGCGCGGTTTTCAGGTTCAACCTGATCCGTATCGGCCGAAACGGCCGCTTCATACAAATCCGCGCCGTGATCGCTATCGATTCCAAGCCATGCAACTGCTCCGTAAGGCCTGAGAAGGTTAAGAATTCTCCCTACGTTACCGGCATCGGCTTTTATGCCGGCCTCTACGGCATCTTCACTCAGCACCATACTGAACAGATAAGGTTGGACCGAAAAACTCGCCGGATTGCCATGTATGACCGCCGCTCGTCTGCCATAAACACCGGACTGCGCCAGTTCGTCCCGCAGCGATCCGACTGCCGAAGCGTCTTCTTCCACAACAACAACATGCAGATTGCTGCCGCGGAGCAGCTCGTACAGGAGTCCACCGGACCCGGCGCCCAACAGCAGTGCATACCCCTCCTCTTCCCCCAAACGCTCAAGAAGCTCTTGCGCAACCGGCCTCCACCTGTCGGATTTATATTCAGTCGATATCCCGATATCGGACGGAATAAATTCATGGTGATGGGCCTTGACCTCATCCGGACCAAAACAGTAGATTTTCCCCCTGCATGTCACAACCACAAGACGTCCGTCAAACGCCATCTTATAAAAGATTTCGCCTTCTATCTCTTCTTTTATCGAGTCGCTCCTCTCCGTAAGCATATCATTTGTCCTTTTCCCTATCCCGCCGCCGTCCACTCCGTGAACGGCATAATCCCCTTCAGACTTAGTATGAAAAGAAGCCTTTTCCGACTTCCCGGTATGCCTGCAGATAAACGCGGGCAACCCCCTTCCGCCGGCAATTACCAGCTTATCCCCTGCCACCGCTATATATCCCTGAGGAGCGATGCCGCCGTAACCGTAGGCGCCACCATGCGGCACCGGTACATAATCCGAGCTCAATATGTCATTAACCCAAACTATTTCTCCCGTTTCCCCATTTAAGGCATAGACAAAAATGCCGTGCAGGGGCCAAATGCCCGCCGCAAAATAGACGATCCCCTCTTTAATGACGGGCCCCCCTCTGACGGGCCAGAAATTAATAATTCTCTCGTTACCAAGCAGGCGGTGGGCGTTGGGGCCTGCGGAAAATTTCCAGTCAAGTTCTCCGTTTTCCGTATCAAGACAGTAGAGTCACCCATCATCACTCCCGAAAAATACTCTCCCCTTCCAGATAGCGGGCGCGAGCCTGACAGGTCCATCGGCATAAAAACGCCAGACCTCCCTTCCGTCCTCCACGCAGTATGCCGCAACACTATCCGTTACATTGGAAGGGACAAAGACAAGACCGCCGGCCGCGACGGGTGAATAAGAAGCGTCGAAATCAAGTTTACCCAAATCATCCAACTGTTCATGCCAGGCCCGCATCGGTTGCGGCAGCTCCCTCGTCCATTGTAAATGCAGGTCCTCCGATAGCTCATAAAACACCTCAGCGCTTCTCCAGGGGTCTCTTCGCCACATCGGCCATCCGCGAGCTTCACCGGCCAGAGCGGAATGGGTATCAAAGCCCATATCCAGCAATGCAAGGGCAGCATGCCTTCTTACATGCCAGCCGCCTAGATCTACCGCCGATTCGAAATAATCTACGACGGGCCCGACACCCATATTTTTAAGCTCTCCCAGCGCCGATAACCTCAGACCAGTGTCTGCGGAGCCGATCATGACTAAATTGAGCAGCGCTGCAGCTTGCTCATCTTCACGCTCCGCAACAATGCCGGGAAATATTCCTTTATCATACTGGTGCAAAAGCGCCCCGTCCGCCGCCTTTCTGATTTGCGGGATATCGGAATCCAGATTGTTGACAAGCGTTTCAACGGCGCCAAATTTTTTTGAAAGCCCAAGGGCCGTCAGAGCATCGATCCGATCCTGCAGAAACTCACCTGAAGCCGCCGTATCACTCAGAGCATCGATAACCGGAGCACCCAGCTCCATCAGAGACTCGGCCCTGTCTCTTGAAAGCATTCCCGAATGAATTAAAGACTGCATGTCCTTATCATAAATACCGATCCATGCGGCATCGGGCCTATAAATATCGGACAGTACAGTGATCTCTTCCTCTGACAGGGCTCCTTCATACACCCTGACTTCATCGAGCAAACCGGTAAAATAGCCTTCGCCGCTCTGGGAAAAAACGAACTGAACCCCTCCCCTGTGATCCCATAGCGGAGCGTCCGAGGAATATACTTCCCTACCGTTGAGGTAGAGCCGACTCGCACCGGGAGTATGGGTCAGAACCACATGCTCCCAATCCTCAGGCGCCTCACGCTCGACCGTCAATTCGCTCAGGTCCAGCTGGAGTTTTTTTTCTTCGGGCGGAATGAAATAAACAGGCAGGA
>PUMZ01000376.1 GCA_003551565.1 Candidatus Brocadiaceae bacterium
GCCGACTCAAAGGCCGCCTGGGTGATGCGATGAATGCCGTACTGGCCGCCGCCCGGCACAACATCCGGCTCCTACTGCGGGCCATGGCAGCTCTTTTGCGCGCTCTACTAGGGTGGCTGCTCTGGCGTCTGGGTGGTCAACGCCCGGCGCTGGGTGCACCGGAACCCGCCGGCGTTTCGGCATAGTCGGTTATTCAGAATCGACTGAGTAGCCCAGTGCGGTAAAGCTGCACGCTGGGATCTGTGAGGCGGGCGTCGGCTGACCGGCGCCTCTACTCGAACAAGGTTGTCCACGGAAGCTGTGAACTTCTCACATCGTCGGCCCGGCGCCCCCGCAAGCGGGAGGCGGGCCGCCCCCGGGGGACGTTGGCTGGCCTTCTTGATTCCTTAGCTTCGGCACATCAAGCTAAACACTCGACCCCTGGGTCGAGACGAGCCGCCCAGCGCGCGAGTCTGCGGCCGGCGCCGCGCCTTCGCCGCGGTCCGGATCGGTCTGCGGCCCAATCTTTCATGGAGGCAGGCGTGAGCGGGATCGACCACCCGGATCCGAAGACAGTGATCACCCTTACCAACGGCGACATCTTCGATGCGGTATTTGATTGGGTGTGGGAGGAGGCCGAGACCCTGTACCGCGAGGTGCCTGAGGAGTTCATCAAGAAGCGCATCTCCGAGCTCTGCGAGGCTTTCTCCACCAACCAGCCGCAGCGCCCCCACCTGAGCCTCGACGACCAGGGCCGGCTTGTGCTGTGCATCCGGCCTGGCTACGTCCCGCCGGAGCCGAGCCTTTGAGCAAGCTCAGACCGCCACCGGCGCCGGGATGTGGGCGTCGGGCTCGTAGCCCTCGAGCGCGAAGTCCTGAATGCGATAGTCGAACAGCGACTCGGGCTTGCGCAGGATACGCAGCTGCGGAAATGGCCGCGTCGGGCGGGTGAGCTGGAGCTTGGCCCGCTCGATGTGGTTGCTGTACAGGTGCACGTCCATGCCGAACCAGACGAACTCGCCGGGCTCCTAGCCGGTCTGCTCGGCGAGCAGCGTGGTCAGCAGCCCCAGGTTGGCGATGTTCCACCCCAGGCCGAGGAAGGCGTCCGCGGAGCGCTGCACGCAGGAGCCGTGCAGGCGCTCGGTGGCGTGCTCGACGAAGAACTGGTACTGCTTGTGGCACGGCGGCAGCGCAATGTCCTGGAGCTCGCCCACATTCCAGCCATCGAAGAGGGTGCGCCGGCTGCCGGGGTCGTTGCGCAGCAGGTATATGACCAGGCAGGTCTTGACAGTCTCGCCGACCGTGCAGGTTGCGATCATCCACCACGTCAGATGCGCTCTGGGTGGACATGGTGTGATAAGGCGCAAGCTGCGGCTTGGTAAGCGCCGCATCACCAAGAGCCTATCCTTGCCTGCAGCCAGTCTGGGGTAGGAGCGTCCTGACGGTGTCAGAATCCCCTACACACACCCTGCGGCCTTGTCAATGGACGAGGGTTTACGGCGAGCGCGAGCTCGGCTAACTTCGGCCCATGCTCGAACACCAAAGCGGCGTCCCTTCGGCGCCGTCTGGGACCCCACGGTATCCCCCCACTGTTGGGCCCCGCATGGAAGCCGGTAAGCTGCAGGGAACGTCATGACACCTTCTACGTTGTTGCTCCCGGCGCGTTGCGCCGCTTCGGCGTCACAGTTCGGCCTGTTCGCTTTTCTACTGGCCCCGCCAACAGGCTGTCTCGGTAGCAGTAACGATGATGACAACGGAGGGAATGGGGGCAAGGGCAATGGCGCGGAGCGAGTAAACGCCGCGCTCCAACTCGACGCCGGTATAGGGGAGCTGAAGCAAAGCCTCGAGGTGAGCTGGCGTGAGCACGTCGGGGAGAGTTTCGAACTTGCCTAGGGCCAAGACGAATGGATCGCTGAGGAGCCACAAGATCCGATCGCGAGGCCCGACGGTTCCGGGTATCGTGACGATATCACGCCGGGAGAGGCGATCTCCGGATTCGACGTCGGGGCGACCCATTACAACGTGCTATCAATCGACGACGGCGATACCGTCTACAACGCCACATCGGGTGGAACCGTCCGCGCCATCGCGCTTCCGATATCCAGCTCCGCGTGCGGTGACGAGTCGCGATGAGATCAAAGACGGTAGGGACGATGGCCGCAAGTTCGGTCGCGGGTCTGACTCCCGGTCACGCCACCTCCAGTGCTCCCTGGCGGGCCCGAGCCGGTTATTTCTCCGGTTTTTCGGTCAAATCTTCTGCGGACTGCTCCGATTGGTTTTGCGTGTCACTGCCGAAGGCGAAAGCTACACTGCCTATCAAAACGTCCACATCCGCCTCGCCGAATTATTTCGGGCGATTTTTTGCCGCATTTTGGTTCAGCGGTTTCAAACTGGAAAAATGTTGACAGCCGCTGCCAGCATAATCGCTTGTAGACTACCGTCCTGCAGTCAGATAAAACATAGTGAGAAGAAACTATACCACACCCTTTTGGTGCTATCACCCAGCGCTAATGAATTATACCATCCTCGAAACTTAGGCTGTCAGTTGGAGCGATCGCAGGCACTGCATAAAAAATCCCCAACTCGTCGACATGCCCATATTTTGTTTATAAATGAATTATTTTGCCAAATGGGCCGGTGTACGCCTATCAAGCATCATTAAATGTGATGGAATACCAGAACTCCCTTAAAATCTAGGCGGAAATAAAATGCGTGATTTCCGAGATCAACTTAATGAAATTAAGAGCCGCGTAGCGAAACAAAACGGGTCGCAAAGATCTAAAGTTGTGCCAAACGCTTCCAATTGTAAACAGATAAACGACACAAAAGTCCACAAACCCCCGGCGCCAGCGCAAATCGATATAGAATCATTTCGTTACGGCTTGCGCCGCCTTATGATCAAGAGAGACCCTTCGCAAAACATCGAGAAGGTATTTGATAACCAGCTAGGACATGAAACGTTTCCCTTGAATTTCTATCGCCGGACAGACTTGTCCCTATCGGAGTTAGCGACAGTTTTAAGCGACCAGCCTACCCAGGCAGTCCTTGAAGCGTTGGTATGCAGGTCCGTATCTATCCAAGTAGTGATAGAAAAAAATCGCATATTTGAAATCAGCATGTCCAGCGGTGGGCGCGATCCAGAGATATACAGCAGATTAGATGGTAGTTTAACTGCGAGCAGTAACGAGATAGCGAAAACTTTGAACAACGCCTCAGTTATCGTGTCCCACGGAATGAAAAGGATTGACTGGGCCACCTGGGACACATTAGAAATAACTCAAATGAGCAATACATCATCATCTGTAGATGGGATTGATCAGGTCGACGAAAGGCATGATCCACGCTGGGCATTGTTAATCTTTGGAAATCAGTTGGATAATCTAAACAAAAAGGAACTTTTGACGCTTCTTTCCGGAAAGATTAAGAATAAAGCGCAGATAAAAAATCTAATCGAGGGTGTGATGGCAACGCGGGGCTGGGCACCCCTTTGTGAAATGAAGTTGTTAGCCCCCGTGGGGGAGCCGGATCCACAATGGCCCCGAACGTCGGACCGTATAATAAGACAACGCAAGGAAGAAAAGGAAAAGGAGCGGGCGGCTCGTGAACGAGTCCTGCAAATAAAAGCGGAGAGGGACGAGAAGGAAAGAATCAAGAAAGAGAAGCAACGTGCAAACGAACAGGCGCAGCGCGCGAAAGAAGAACAGGAAAAAATTAGAAGAGAACAAAAACGTAAGCAAGCTATTGCTCAACTGAATCTGCAGTTCCAAGAAAACTTTCTTGGTGCTGATGCTGTTTACAACGCCGAGTATTCCCAGCTAATCGAGAAGAGCGCCTATTGGAAGCTCAAAAGGTCCTTTGTCCAAGAGTGGATGATCCGAAAAGGACTGGGTGAGATTGACGATGAGCAGGCAGTCGCCGTGGCTACCACTGGTAAAAACATTCAACTCATTGCTCGGGCTGGGAGCGGTAAGACTCGGACCATCGTCGCCCGCACTATTTTCTTGCAAGAGCACTGTGGCGTTCGTCCGAACGAGTTGCTGCTGTTAGCTTTTAATCGAAAAGCCGCCGAAGAAATGAGACAACGTCTCGAAGAGCATTTAGAAAATGGAGTCCCGCATGTAATGACCTTCCATGCGCTTGCGTACGCAATCGTCCACCCCGAAGAGCCACCGTTATACGATGACCACTCATCCAATCATCTTGTAAAGAGTCAAGCTATCCAAGGGATAATCGATGATTTTCTTGAAACCCCCGATGGTTATAAAGAAATTCGTTCAGTAATGATGTCACACTTCCGTTCAAATTGGGAAGATATACACCTTGGGGGCTATGGTAAAAGCGCTGATGAATTGATGGAATGGAGACGCTCCCTCCCC
>PUMZ01000216.1 GCA_003551565.1 Candidatus Brocadiaceae bacterium
CAGAATCGCAAGAAAAATGGACGTCTGCTCCAGGGGGATACTTACGATGAAATGCCGGATGAAATAAAGCAACATACCGCACAATTGGCCAGGTCGGCATAGAAAAACATATATGAGTGTGCCACCTGGCCACCGGGGTCGGGCTATAGCTATTTTTCCCCTGAGGGGGATTTTTAACCCGCTTATTTCACGCGTTTCCAGCGCTGCAGCTGCGCGAAAGGCAAGCGCCGCTGTATTCATATACGCGAAGCGCAGCCTGACAAAGCAGATGGACCGCTGGGAATGCGCCCGCGGGGTAAACCGCAGTTTTTGAGGCAAAATACAGCGTGTGATTTTCAAAAGCGGCAAAAGCGCCCTGAAAGATTAAACATAATAGACGGTTATATTAATTCTTGTCGTTGGTTTATGAAATATGCGGGTTAACCGCGGCCTGATAACACCGCCTCTGAAACCCGCATGTATCAATCCGTTTTCCCGGTCTTTACAATCAATGAATTTCCCGGGGTGATTTTGACGGTTTTGCCAAACGTTACCGCACCGGAGCAGTGCTCATAATTTACAGGTTCAGCTCCAACCTGCACGGATTTCACCGTTTGGTTTTTAATGAAAGGCAGTAGCAGCGAATTTATTTCCAGCAAACCATGCAAAACATCCAGTACTACCCGGCCTTCTGCAATACCGAACGTGCCCCACCCCGAGGCGAGTGACCAGAAAGAACTAAAAACATCCTCGTGTCCGCCGACGGGGTTAAATCCTACCATCCCGTCCACCATATCGAACCTGAAACCGCTGAATGCATTCAGCAGCGCGAAGGAAGCCATAGGGCGGGCGTAATTGCTGCCGCATTCAATCTCGTTCCAGGGGTTGCGCTTTTCGCCGTCGTAGCGGTCTCGGATCGCTTTAACCACCGTCATGCCCTCCTCGATCAGCCCGGACTGAATCATTTGTATGGCCAGCGCATAGGTGTAGCCTCCCTGATCTTCCTGCGCATAAGGAAGCGGGATATGCGGACGGCGCACGTGCCCGGGCCAGGTGCATATCTGCACACCGGCTTCGTCGTTGAGTGCATAAATGCGCCATGGGTTGGGCTTATCCCGCATACTTGAGCTGTAGTTATGTCTGAAGGTTGCGGCCAGCGCTCTCTTTACCTGAGTGAGGTCATATATCTCACCAAGACCGTATAGATTGGCATGCCACTGGACTACGGTCATGTCGATTTCACATCCCTCGCCCACCTGGTACTTTATTTCGCCATGTTCTTCGCCCCAATAGGTTTCATCAACGTCCCGGCCAAACTCGGCCACCAGCGAGCGGTCGCCGAGGTCGATCTTCTGGTGGTAGTATTCACCGTTGAAAAGGTGCCTGTCGGCCCAGTCCTTGCCTTTTTCAAATAGCGCCCGGCACTCCCTACCGAACTCGGGTTCGCCGCAGGCCGGCGCCATTTCGGATGCAGCTTTCAGAGCCGCCAGGTAATACCCGGTCAGCCAGGCGTTGGGGCCGAACAATTCCATATCGAGGGTATGGTGCTGGCGTCCCCACAGCACACCGGTTTTGTCCGGATCCCAGCGGTCCGGGTTCTTAGCGCTCCAGGCATACTCAATCGTCCTGCGTATGGTCGGCCACAACGATTTAAGCCACTCCGTGTCCCCGCAGATCTTCCAGTCACGATAGCTTTTAATTACATCCCCGAACTGGCCGTCTGCACAGGGACCCTGATCTTTTGTGTCCGCCTGGATACCCAATGGCAGCATTAGCCGGAAATGGCTGCCGCCATTCTCGTCGACGGCATATGTGTAATTAGCATTGCGCATGGAACGTTCAAGATTGGGAAAAAGAAAAGCCAATGCTTGTACATAGTTCCATACGTGCGTGCACGAGCCTTCGCAGCTGCCGCTATCGGTGCCGGCACCCTCCCATCCATAGAATGTGCCGTCCTCCAGCCGCAGACAGGTCGGTGACTTGAGAGTCGAGAGGTTGGCGGAGACCGCATCCAATGCGGCAGGTGGCAGCGATGAACTGAAAAGCGCCTCTTTAAACTGCCCGGTTTGCTCGTAGAGGTGAGAATAATTCTCAATTGCATATATCCCGCTGATCGCGGAATCAGCCCAGCGCGTTGCATACCAGTTCAGCCAGCGGTTTTCCAGTCCGGCGTCGGCAATTCGCTGTGGATAGTTTTCCGCTTTCCGGCGTGGCCTTTTCTCGCGCCAGTAATTATAACAATTAGGGATATTCCAGGTGATAACAAAGCGAACACTCTGTTTTTCACCGGGCTGGAGCGAAATATGCGCGGCAAGATGCCCTGTGTCACGCCCGGTCCAAGTCATCTGTTTGCCCTCGGTATAAGCGCGGTCACTAAAGCGTCCGGGCGTGGTAAGATCCTGCCAGTAGACCTCGAGATCGTCGCACCAACGGCCCTTGTACCAATGATGCTGGAAGCTCACGTCGTCAGCGTCGGTAGTCAGCGTAAGATCGCCGTATGCCGGGTCGTCTTTTGCGATAGCGGAGTTGCTCAAGTAAAGCTGGTGCATTCGGTCAGCATGGCTGACCCGGCTATAGGCGTTATCACGCCCGAACGGGTTTGACAGTGCGCCGACCACCGTATAATCAATGGGCTCCGAACCCGGATTACTCAGCTGAATTTCGAAAAAGGCGCCCGGCAGCCCAGAATTATCTTCATCCCCCGGGATAAACGGACTCCAGGCATACATCAGGGGGTTACATGGAAATTTTTCCTCACCTGAAAAGGCGATTTCTGCAAACGGGTACTCGCCGCGAAACGAATGCTTGCGAAAATGCGGCATACCGCAGAGATTTTCGCGTCTCGGCCCCCAGCCGAAACCGCTGCTAAAACGTGCATTAGCCATTTCTCCGGTATAGGGTGGGGGCAAATCACCCTGCAGCACACGGGCATCAAGCAAGACACCTTCACGTTCGGCTTTGACGGCAAAATGGCTGAGGCCGTTCAACCCGCCTTTATTCGGGCGATTGAAAATTTCCCAATCGATCAGCCGGCCGTTGCCGGCCAGCCCGATGCATCCTGCACCTATGCCGCCCAGTGGAAACGAAATCTCGCGCGTTTTTTCGCCCTTGCAAACAAATTCATTCATTATTCAGCCTCCATTAAATGCCCGATATCCTTCCTTTATTCCGCCAGCAACTTGAACGCGTCAAGTTCATTCGTTCCGTCATAATCAGGCGCTTCTTTGTCGATACCTGATTGCTATGCATTATCATTGCTGTCCAAACGCTCACCGGGAATCGATGCGGAGCGGCACTCCTTCGCGGCAAGCAACCTCCCAGTAACCCGTTCCCAGGTCGGTGGCTGGAGCCGCCTCGGCCCCTGAGGCGAACCCTATGTTCCGGGTGTTACCGGGCAACCGGAGTGTCACCCGTTGGTTGCTTTTGCTCAGGACTGTAGCGCTGAAAGTGCCGATCTTCCAGTTCCATTCCATATCAACGGTGATGGCGCCACGGCAGCGGATGCCCGTCACCTGACCGGATGACCATTTTGCCGGCAGTGCAGGCAGCAGTTTGAGCAGCCCGGGCTTGCTGAAAACGAGCATCTCCAGAATCGCAGCCGTCATTCCGAAATTGGCATCGATCTGGAACGGAGGATGTTTGCCCCAGGAGCAACTCATTCCCATTTTCCGCCAGTCGTTGTGGTAGGTGAAGAGGTTGGGACCCGTGCTACTCCGAGTGAGGATCTCCAGACATTCCAGTGCGCGGTCGCCACTTCCCAGCCGCGCGTAGATATTGGCCATGTGGGCCATAGACCATCCTGTCTGACTGGTCAGTCCTATCACCAACCGCCTTTCGACGGCTGCGCGGCAAGCTTCATAAATCTCAGGGTCCGATTCCGCGGTGATCTCCAGACCCGGAAAGACCGGGTAGATATGGGACTGGTGGCGATGATGATCATTGTCTTTGAAATCGGGATGCAGCCACTCCCTCATGGCGCCGTTCTCGTTGACGGCGTAGTCTGGAAGCCTCTCCTCCATGGCGCGCCATCGGGCCACCCCCTTACTCTCAATCTGTAGCAATTCGCAGGCGCTGCAGAGATTTGTAAGCACCTCACGGCAGATCGCCACATCCATGGTGGCGTTCATGGAGAGGAGGCTGTTGCTGCCATCCGGATGATTTTCCGGAGACAGGGATGGGTTGAACAGCAAACGGCCATCTTCGCCCTCCTCCAGAAAATCCTCGTAGAAGAGTGCCACCTCTTTGAGCCAGGGGACTGCGCGCGACATGAGGAATTCAACATCACCTGTAAAGAGGTAGTAGTCGTAGAAATGATGGGCGATCCATCCTGCCGCCGCCG
>PUMZ01000103.1 GCA_003551565.1 Candidatus Brocadiaceae bacterium
AACGGTCCATGATGCCCGGCGCATCCGCCACCGCCAGCACGTTCGCTATATCGTCCACGCACCAGATAAGGTCCTGCGACAGCTTTTCGTCCTCGAACGATACGAGCCGGAACAGGTCGCGCAAGACGCCGATTGTATGCGGAATATTGCCGTACGCTGTGCGGCGGTTGAAGTCGTCGTCCGCACGCATCCGGGCGGCGAAAAGCCCGTAGGTAATGGTCTGTGCGAACAGATCGGCGAACTGATCCGGTTCCAGCGTGCCGATCAAAAATGTTTTGAACGCCTCAAAAAATCCCGACAGTATGCCGCTGTCGTCGTTTTCGCGCTTGAGCTCCCGGAATGTTATGTCGCGCAGGAAGCGGGTGCGTTTTGCCAGCTCGACGGCCAGGGATTCGGCGTCGTAGCCGCGCGGGAGTGAGAAGCTCAGAAACTGGTCCAGTAGTTGATGCAGATTCTCGGGATTTTCTTCCGGCGGTGCGGTTTTCAGCACATTCAACGCGACGGGCCGGGCGAGCATGACGGTCTCGACACGTTCGCCGTCACGATAGAGCCGGAACTCGAGGAAATTGGTCAGGATCAGATTCGGGAACGTCTCGCGGTAGCGCTGGAGCTGTTCGGACTGCTCTATTTTGTCGAGGTTTTCTTCGGTGGGTTTCTTGGCTTCGATGTAGCCGATGATATGCTGGTTTCCGTCCCAGAGGCGGAAGTCCGGGTTGCCGCCTTCGGTGGCGCTGGGCAGCGTTGTGACGTGGAGGTTGTCGAGTCCGGAGCCGTCGGCTTTTTCCTCGAGCATATTCCGGAGCGCGGGATAAAAGCTTTCCTCACGCGAATCGCCCTGCTCATTCTGACGGTGAAGGTTCTTCAGGTAGCTCTTGAATATGCTTGCTTTCCCCAAAAAAAGGCCTCCGAGTCAGAAAATGCCAATGAATAGAACGCAGACATACAATTCAGCGGCTTTCGGTTCGTGCAGCGCCGACAATTCCGTCGACTGCCGCTGAGAGGGCATCGTCGAGCGGAACGGGGCGGTGTGAGCTGAGAAGTTCCCGGCGGAACCGGCAACAGCGTTGTTCCATCGGAGCCGCTCCGTCGGCCCGCCAGGCTTCGTAGAAACGCCGGTCCAGCAGGCAAGGCTGCCATATCTCCCTCCGGAAATGGGCGACTGTATGGTCCCGATCGATATACGAGCCTCCGGGACCCGCTGCCATGATTTCGTCGAAACTGAACTTTTCGTCGCTGAAGTCAAGTTCGCGCATAACACTTTCGACGTATCGGATCGCCTCATGCTGCATGGCGAGCATGTCGAGGGAGGCCGCCTGATCGGCGCCGGAGATGCCCATATGACCGAATATATCGGCCCCCGCAGCGGCGCCGAGGGCAAGCGTCATACCCACCTCAAGACCGGCCTGCGCATCCGGTCGCTTGGCATCGGCAAGGCCGACGTTGATATAGACGGGCAAACCGTAATGTTTGCCCATCTGTGTCATGGCCACACCGAAAATGGCCTGTTCAGGTCCGGAAAACACCGTCTGGGTTGTCTGCATATCAAAGGCATGGCAGATGCCGCCGTAACATACCGGCACGCCCGGAGCGATGAGCTGGGAGATGCAGACGCCGGCGAGTATCTCGGCATTCTCAAGCGCCATGGTCCCGGCGACCGTCGCCGGGGCCGACATGCCCGTCTGTGCCATAGGTCCGATGAAAACCGGCAGGTTCAGCCGGCAAGTCTCATACAGCAGATCAACGCCGTTGAAAGGAAAGCGCAACGGGCTGATCGGTTCCAGAAAGGGATAACACAGCGGATATTTTGCGGCCCGGCTTTCGTCGCCACGCACGGCGATCATGATTTCATTGATGAAACGGGCCGCAGAGCGGTCGTGGAACCAGAACGTTACGGGTTTGACGGTATTTTTCAGCAGCGTGGCAAACACCTCGACGCACCGGTTCCCCGCGGGCAATTCGTGCGGATCGGCCATCGCACCCGCAATGGTGATGGTATCCAGGGCATCGCCGAGGCGCGCTGCGGAAGCGGCGTCTTCCAGCGTTGGCCGGCGACGCACCCCCCCCGGCTCATCGACCCAGCTGGCCTCTCCGGCTGATGTATTGTAGTTTCGCTCACCATGGCCGAAAACGGCGCGTCGGTCAATGTCCCTTCCATAGAGTGTGAAGCGTTTGCCGGCGCTGCCGAGACAGCGCTCAATCATATGCGGCCCGATCCTCACGCGCTGAGAACTGTGGTCCACACGCGCACCCGCATCGTCAAAAAGTTTCAGGACATCAACATGGGGGATTTCGACGCCGACCTCAGCGAGTATGGCGAGGGATTGTTCATGTATTTTGCTTATCTGCGATGATGCGAGGACTCCGGCAAACATAAAATGATCTCCTCCGGCCCGTGCGCAGGGCGTGTCCGCGGGGGCCGGCGCTTTAAGTAGCGTTGAGCGGTGGATTCACTGCCCGAACGCAGGGCTCACGGCCTGCCGGCAGGCAAGGCCATCGGTTCCTCCGCCCTGCAACGTGCGGCGTCGGGCCAAGGTGTTCCTCCAAAATCAATTCCGCCGAACCGGCCGACAAACTCTCTGAGGCCATCAATCCTGCGTGGGGCTTTCAGGGTGGGGCGGCAGGTTGTCGCGGTAGGCGTCCCACATGGCGTCGATGAAATCGTCGATGCTCTGGCCGGCGTGGAACTGCGGCTCACGAAAATCCTGCGTGGTGCTCTCGGTGTCGATCGAGCGCATGATTTCCTCGCGCAACGGTTCATCGTCCTCGGTCATCCAGCGGTCGACGTAATCGAAAAACGCATCGTGGGCGTAGGCCTGCTCGGCACGCATGATGCGCCCCGCCAGCGCCATGCCAACCCACGCTTTGCTGTTGATGCTACGGCGATAGCGTTCGCCGACGTAGTGAGTGGTCGGCTCGTCGAGCCAGGGGTAGTGGAAGGTTTCCGTCTTCCACTCGCTGGGGTGAAGGTGCTCATAAGGCTGCTGGGCGCGATTGTCCGCGACGGGCTCGCCCTGCCAGACGCCGCGGTGTCCGGCGTAGACCACGTCCGCACCGGTCCAGGCCTCGTCGTACAGCGTCTGCATATCCTGGCCGAAGCGGAGATCCGGGTTGGTGATGCAGGGCGAGGCCATCTCCTCGTCGCCGAGCATCAGCCCGGCGAAGACGATGGCCCACTTTCGCCCCGACCCGTGGCCGCCGTTGGCATGCCAGCCGCGGTGCTCGCCGTCGCGCACGATCGACCACAGATCGATGCCGTGCTGCACGAAGTTGATCAACAGCGGCTGCTTCCGTTCAGCGGGGAAGTCGAGGTGCAGCAACAGCGTCGCGAAAGCCTCCGACCGTGCATTCTCGCGGGCGTAATGGGGTTGGTAAGCGACGGCCGAATCGAAGTGGAAAAACACGATGTCCAGCCACGGCTGGCGGAAGGCCTCCGCCCAGGCATCGATGTCGGGAGTCGGCTCGACGTGCCCGAGGTTGTGCAGACGCCATGTCTGAAGATCGCTGGCGCTGTAAAGACGGTGCCGGCGATCTGCGTAGCCGGGGCGGAACGTGTCCTGAGGAACCGGCGCGGCCAGGCAGGTGAGCATCGAGTAGCTCCAGACGCGGCTGTTGTGGCGCTCGCGCATGTTCAAAAGACGCGTCATCGCGCGGTCGCCGCTGCGAAGCTCGTCCTCGTCGGCGCTGATCGAAGACATGAGGCTGTCGCCGGGCTCAAGGGTGATGGGCAGCTCGCTGCGCAGCGACGCCTCGTAACGGTTGCTCTGCGTCCGGTGGTCGAAACCGCTGCGGTTGTGCGGCCGGGGGGCAAGATTCTTCACGGAACCGTTGAGACCGCCGGCGGGAGCGGGGTCGATGGCTGTGATGGTGGCAGGGCCGACGACGTAGTAGTCGCCGTTGACGAAGCGGCCGACCGGAACGGGATCATCAAAATGCCAGGTGATGCCTCCCTGGCTGACGCGTTCCTTACGGGGCAGATCCTCCTCCGCCGGCGCGGTAACATCCGCAAGAGCAACAGTGCCGGCAAAAAAGACAACGACAGCAACGTAGATCAGGCATTTCATCGTTTCACTCCTGAATAAAACCAAATTCAATGAACCAGTTGCACAATCCACGAGTTTTGCCCTGCGCACGGCACTCTCAGTCCGGACCGGGCCAGTGGTCGCCCCGCTGACCGCTGTAGTGCGGGGCGGGCAGCGGGCGGAGCGGCACGGCGGCGGGATCCCCCACCAGCTGCCCGTCCTCGCCGACCCATCGCCGCTCGCTTTCGGTGCGAAGATGCTCCACCATCAAGCCCTGCAGGCGCTCCAGCG
>PUMZ01000160.1 GCA_003551565.1 Candidatus Brocadiaceae bacterium
AAGCTGATTCCGGAGGTGCAACAACTTTTAAGTCTCTCAGCCTTATCTGTGTTCATCTGTGTTCATCTGTGGTTCTATTGATGTTTATAGCACTGACCCACGTGGTTCAGTGAATATATACAAACAAGCTGGCTTTGACCGGAACGTGCGTGCAACATGAAAAGCGCTGTGATTTTGTTTTGTTCCGTTTTGTGAAACATGCATGTTGAGACCGTGCATCGTTACATTCATCGTTATGCGAGGGTGTTGTTATGAAAAAGATTTACATCCTTTCGGATATGGAAGGCATTTCGGGGATTCGCCGCAGTGAGCAGGTTCAATCCAGCTCGCCGGAATACGAGGAAGGCAGAAAGCTGATGATGGCGGACATCAACGCTGCCATCGAAGGGGCGTTTGACGCCGGCGCCGACGAGGTGGTTGCCTGCGATACGCATGGGGGGGGAGGCCAGGTGCGGATAGGAGAAATGGATTCCAGGGCGATGTATGAAACCCCTGGCGGCGGCAAGCTCCTTCCGGCGCTTGACGAAACGTTCAGCGGCGTGGTTCTTCTCGGCCATCATGCCCGCGCCGGAACCCTGAACGGCTTCCTCGATCACACCATGTCCTCGGCCCACTGGTTCCGGTACACGCTCAACGGGCAGGAGATGGGAGAAATCGGCATCGAAGCCGCTTATGCAGGGCACTTCGGAGTTCCGGTTATCGCCGTTTCGGGCGACCGGGCCCTCGCAGACGAAGCGATCGAGCTGTTCGGAAGGGTCGAGTGTGCGGTGGTCAAATGGGCGCTGGGCAGGAACCGGGCCAGATGCCTGCCGCACGGAAAAGGGCTTGCGGTTATCAAAGAAACGGTAAAAAAAGCGGTGGAACATGCCGATTCGTTCGAGCCGTTCAAACCCGAGGCGCCGGCTGTGATGCAGCTGACCCTCTACCGGTCCGATATGGCCGATGAGCTGGCAAAACGGCCGGACGTGGTACGGATAGATGCGCGGACCGTTCAGAAAAACGTCGCGAGCCTGGCCGACGCCTGGATATGGTGAGCTGCCGTATTTTTCCCCGCATCCCGAACCCGCGCACGGAGCGGAAGAAATGCGGCAGATTTTCTTCTCCGTTTTTTGACGTGTTCGTGGTGTACCGGTATAATCGAACAGACCCGGTGAACGACGTCAACTCATCCCCACCGGCACAGGGCACGGTGGGGAAACAACGGGGTTCACTGAATACTTATGTATTATCAACCACAGGCATTGTCCATACCGGAGCATAATTTTTGCAGGAGGCGCAGCCATCATGAAGATCGATTTCCTGACCCATCTCGCGGCCGTAACGGTGCTCGCCGTCTCCGCCGCGTTGCCGCAGGCGTGTTCCCAGGAAGCTCAGTCCGGTGCCGGACGGGATGAATCGGGTGTGGTTGTGCTCGATACCTGCGGATTCTGGCGCATGCACCACACGCTCAAGCCGCCGATGATCGCACATGAAGACGGCCCCGGGGTCATGGACCTCCGGTGGCGGCATCCGAGGGATGGCCGGGTGCTGAGGACGTACGACTGGCTCCGGCGGGAAACACCGCCCCCGCCCCCGGAGTGGATGGAGCCGGATTTTGACGACGGAACATGGATGCGGGGGCCGGCGCGCACTTCGGCCCGCACCCCCATGCTGGCGCGGCTCCGCCTGCGGGGCTATTTCGAAGCGACGGACCCGGCGCAGGTCGGCGACCTGCTGCTGAGCATCGGCTACCGCGGAGGCGCCCTGGTCTATCTGAACGGACGGGAAGTGGCGCGCCTTCACCTTCCCGACGGCGAAGACGCCGGCGAGGGGCTTCTGGCGGAGGGATATCCACCGGAGGCCTTTACCCCCGATAACGGCTGGGACGGCGATGGAAGCGCTCGGAACCCGCGCGAGGAAACGGCAGAGGAAATCGAGCTGCGGGAGCGCCACGCCGAGGTCGCCATCCCCTCCGAGTTCCTCCGGACGGGCCGCAACGTCCTGGCAATCGACATCATCCGCTCCCCTTACCACCGGGTGGTGGAGGAAAACAAGGGCCGGCTCGGCGCGCGCTACGTCGGGTATTACCTGGCGTTCAACACCTGCCAGATAGATCGCGTGCGGCTCACAACCGCCCGCGACGCCGGGCTGGAACCCAACGCGGTGCGCGGGGAGGGTTTCGAGGTATGGAACAACGACGTCCTGGCCGGCGATTACAACCTGGATTTCGGCGGTGCAGAACCTCTCCGCCCCATCCGCATCGCGGGCGCCCGCAACGGGCGTTTTTCCGGCAAGGTCGTCGCCGGAGCGGCCGAACCCATCCGTGACCTGAGCGCCGTCGTCACCGATCTGGAAAGCGGTGAGGGAACCATCCCGGCAGGATCAGTGCGGATCCGTTACGGCATTCCCTGGGGGTCGGAATATGGAATCCGCCATGGACGCACGCTTTTCTATCACCTTCCTTCCCTGTATGCAAGTTACCCGCTGGAACCGGTCATGCTGGGCGCGCTGGAAGAGGAACCGCCGCAGGAGTTCCCCGTCCGCCCGTCCGTTTCCGGCCGGAACGACTTCACGGAGCCCGGGCAGCCCGATCCGGTCTTCGGCGCGGTGGTTCCCCTCTGGGTGACGGTGCACGTGCCCGCTGACGCGCCGCCCGGAACCTACCATGGCCGCCTCGACATCGCAGCGCAGGGACAGGAGACGGTCAGCGTACCGGTGGAGCTGCAGGTCGCCGACTGGACGCTGCCCGACCCGCCGGATTACCGCACCTGGATGGAACTCATCCAGTCACCCGATACTCTGGCGCTGGAATACGAAGTGCCCCTGTGGAGCGACGAACACTTCGACCTCATCGCCCGCTCCCTGCGACTGATGCACGAGGCGGGGGTGCAGATCGTCTCCATCCCCCTCATCGCACAGACAAACCACGGCAACGCCGAGACCATGGTGCGGTGGCTGCCGGCGGAGGACGGCGAATACAGGTTCGATTTTTCCATCATGGAGCGCTATCTGGATCTGGCCGAGCGGTACCAGGGGCGCCCGAAGGTCGTCTGTTTCATCGCGTGGGATTCATACCTCGGTGCGGACACCGGCTACAAGGATTCCTGGGGCCACAACCAGCGCTACGTGGACGCCCGCATGGAGTTCGTCGGCAAGGGCCCGATGGTGACACTGCTGGACCAGGACACCGGCGAGACGGAGGAGGCCTTCCTGCCGCCGTTCACCGAACCGGCGGCCGCAGACGCATGGCGGGCGATGTTCGATGAGCTCCGTGCCCGCATGAGGGAGCGGGGTCTGGAAGATACAATGATGATCGGCCTGATGTCGGATGTCTGGCCCAGCCAGGAAGAGAGGGTTTTCTACGACGATGTGACCGGCGGCCTGCCCTGGGTCTCGCACTCTCACCTCCCGGTCACCGACGACGGCCGGGTGGAGGATGAACTGGTCACCGCCGGCGTGGCGACGCATGGCGGCCTGGAGGTCGATCGCTCCGGCTTCAGGATCGGCTACCACAGTTCCGTGCTCGGGACCAGTTTTGCCGATACCGACCCTCCCCTGGGCAGCCTGCAGGGCTGGAACCGGGCGGACCTGAGCGCCTACCAGCCGCGCTACGAATCGGGTCAGCCGGCCAGCAGCTGGCGCCACCTGATGGAGGTCAACATCACGGGCCTGCACCGCGGCGTGGGGCGCGGCGGGGCCGACTACTGGCCTCTCGAAGATCGCCGCGGGCGCCGTAACCACCGGGCGTTCAGCCGTTACGTGCACAGCCTCTGGCGCAACCTGAACATCCCGTGGAGTATGTTCGCTCCCGGCTCTTCCGGGCCGGTGGCCACCGGTGCGTTCGAGGCGCTGCGCGAAGGCATCCAGGAGTGCCAGGCGCGCATCGTCATTGAAGAGGCGGTCCTGGACGAGGAGCTGCGCAGCCGGCTGGGCGACGACCTCGCGCGGCGCTGCGAAGAATTGCTGGTCGAACGGACGCATCTGGCGCTCAAAGCGTATACCAACCAGCAGCTCGGGGCGTACGGCCAGGTTGTCACCCGTGCTCTCGAACGCCGGCCGGGCATCGCCGGCCACCGCTGGTTTGTCGGCTCCGGCTGGCAGGAGCGCACAGCGCAGCTGTACAATCTGGCCGGAGAAGTGCAGCGTGCGCTGGACGGCCCCGCCGGACAGGAACCGTGAAATCCCGCCGCGACGGCCGGGGGCCGCTTACCCCAAATTGTGTCATTTGGCACATGGGCCAAAATGTGGTAAAAAAACAGTCTCCTTTCCTTCTTCCCGGGAGCCACATTATGCTCAAGATGACACAATTTGAAAATGAAAGACAAAAA
>PUMZ01000037.1 GCA_003551565.1 Candidatus Brocadiaceae bacterium
GGCAGCCATGGCCCGGAAGGCATTGTTACCCAGGTGCGGGGTGGAGCCGTGTGTCTGTTTTCCCGCGATATGGAAGTTCAGCCACAGCACACTTTTCTCGGCAACCTCAATCAGCGATCCGTCGTCGTTGCCGCCGTCCGCTGCGAGGATGAGATCGTCTTTGCCGAAGAGGCCGGGGTGGCGTTTGAGCAGATATTTCAGGCCGTAGTGGCTGCCCGTTTCTTCGGCCGATACGAAGAGCAGGACGATATCATTCGGAGGCGTTGCCCCCTCTTCAAGGAGACGTTTTGCGGCGATTGTCGACGCGGTGATTGCCTGCTGATTGTCCTCGACGCCCCGCCCGTAGATGGCATCGTCCTCGACGTGCAGCCTGAACGGATCGGTGTTCCATCCTTTCCATGAACCGTCCTCCATTTTTTCGCCGGGGGGGACCACGTCCAGGTGCGTCATGACCCACAGGCACGGGGTTGCCTTCTTGCCCCTGATGCGCACCATGAAGTTGGGCCGGGATCCTTCCGGGGTGCGCGGGTCCGGGGTATCGTAGTGGACGGGGGCGGGGAATCCGCATTGTCCCAGGTGTTTTTTCAGGGCCCGGGCTTTTTCCCACTCACCGGTTCCCCCGGACTCGGGGTTGAGGGCGGGAATGGCGGTCAGGAGTCTTTGCAATGCGATAGCCTGTTGTTTTTCATCATTATGATTGTTCAGAATACCGTCCCCCCGGCACAAAATTCATCGGCAATTGATTAAAAACGGGTCTTGATCCGTTATCTGCACGATCTGCCGGCCGCGCACCGCCATCACATCTTGCTTATTTTCTCGCACCCGCCCATATACGGGCGCAGCACTTCAGGGACGCAGACGGAGCCGTCCGGCAGCTGATAGTTTTCCATAACGGCGATCATGACCCGCGGCAGCGCCAGTCCGGAGCCGTTGATGGTGTGGAGGTACTCGGGTTTTTCCTGCGGTCCGGGGCGGTATCGTATCATCGCCCTGCGCGCCTGGAAATCCCGGAAGTTGCTGCAGGAACTGACTTCAAGCCACTCCCGGCATCCGGCGGCCCATACTTCGATATCGTATTTTTTGGCGGCCACGAAACTGAGGTCGCCGGTGCACATCTGGTTGATCCTGTAAGGCAGCCGGAGGCGCCGGCAGACCTCCTCGGCATGATCGAGCAGCTTCGCCAGTTCGGTGCCGGAATCGTCCGGCCGGACATATTTCATCAGTTCGACTTTATCGAACTGGTGTCCTCGTTTTATCCCCCGCACGTCCGCCCCCGCCTTCATTTTTTCGCGTCGGAAACATGGGGTGTAAGCGGTATAGGAAAGGGGCAGGCTTTCCGCGGGAAGGATTTCTTCGCGGTGCAGGTTGGTCAGCGGCACCTCCGCCGTGGGGATGAGCCACAGGTCTTCTTCCGAGTCCCTGTAGAGGTTCTTTGCGAATTTGGGCAGGTTGCCCGTGCCATAGAGGCATTTTTCCTGGACGATTGCCGGTGGATAGACTTCCGTATATCCGTGTTCCGACACGTGCAGATCCAGCATCCAGGTGATCAGCGCCCGCTGCAACCTGGCGCCCTGCCCCATCAGTACGTAGAATCTCGACCCGCTGAGTTTTGTGCCTCTTTCGAAATCGATCAGGCCCAGGTCGGCGGCCAGGTCCCAGTGGGGCAGGGGGGGGGTCGGGAAGGCGGGCTTTTCCCCTTCCGTGCGCAGGATGACGTTTTCGCTCTCATCGGCGCCCTCCGGAACGTCGGGATCGGGCATGTTGGGGATGTTGAGCATCAGGGTGTGCAGTTCGCCGCCGGTCTGTTCGGCTTCGGCGTCGAGCGCATCGATCCGCTCCCCCAGGCTGCGCATATCATCGATCAGTGATTGCCTGATATCCTTCGGGGCGCCCTTGACTTTTTTTGATTCCCGGTTCCGCCGGGCCTTCAGCTTTTCAACTTTACCATTGATCTCACGCCATTTTTCATCCAGTTCTGCAGCCCGGTCGATGAGCGATGGTTCGGCGCCGACTTTCCGCATAGCGTCTTTCACGGCATCGGGATGCTGCCTTATGAGGTTAATGTCGAGCATGGGGCTTTCCGTAAATAAGCATGTTATGTGGACGTGCCGAAGGTGAGGATCCGGACCGGTACGCTGCGCGCGAAATACCTCACCGGACTTACGGACCGGAGCACTGAGCCGCCGCGGTTTCGGGTTGTTTCTCGTTCCCGCCTTCGCCGGGATCTTCTTCCTGATGGAAATGCAATTGACCCGCACTGTCGGCTTTCACCACCACTCTCCCCGATCGGATATTGCCCCGCAGCAGTTCTTCGCTCATCGGGTCTTCCAGCAGGTTCTCGATCGCTCTTCTCAGGGGGCGGGCTCCGAAATCGGGGTTGTAACCTTTCTCGATAATGACATCCAGAGCGGGCTTTGTCACGACCAGTTCGATGTCCCGCCCTTCCAGCCGGTCCATGACCTTTTCGACTTCCAGTTTGACGATTTTTTGCAGGTCCTCTTTGTTGAGGGTCCTGAACACGATGGTATCGTCGAGCCGGTTGAGGAATTCGGGGCGGAAGTGGCGTTCGATTTCCTGCAGAACCTGTTTTTTCAGGACATCGTATGATGCATCTTCGTTCTGTTTGCGGAATCCGAGCCCGACGCTGCTGCGTATTATATCCGAGCCGATGTTGGATGTCATGATGAGGACAACGTTCCGGAAATCAATGCGACGGCCGAAATTGTCGGTCAGATGTCCTTCCTCCATGATCTGGAGAAGCATATTGAAGACTTCGCTATGGGCCTTTTCGATCTCGTCGAGCAGCACAACGGCGTAGGGTCTCCGGCGTATCTGCTCGGTCAGCTGCCCGCCTTCGTCGTAGCCGACGTAACCCGGCGGCGCGCCGACAAGGCGCGAGACGCTGTGCTTCTCCATGTATTCGGACATGTCCAGTTGGAACAGGGCATCGGCGTCACCGAACATAAACTGTGCTACCGACCTTGCCAGGAGTGTTTTTCCCACCCCGGTCGGGCCGGCAAACAGCAACGAGGCCACGGGTCTGTTCGGGTCTTTCATGCCCGAGCGGCTCCGTCGCACGGCACGGCTGACGGTTCTGACGGCTTCCTGCTGGCTGACGACCATCTTGTGGATTTCCTCTTCCATTTTCAGCAGACGTTCGGCCTCGGCCTGTTCGAGGCGCGTGAGGGGGACCCCGGTCATGCGCGAGACGACTTCGGAGATGACATCTTCGTCAACCACGCCCTGCATGCCTTCCATGAGTTGTTCTTCCCGCATGGTGTCCTTGTTTTTCTTCAGCTCGTCCCGCCTGTTCCTCAATGATACCGCCTTCTCAAAATCTTGTTCCTGGACCGCCTTGTCGAGCCCGGTGGTGATACTGCGGAGTTCCCGCTCGATTTCTTTGAGTTCCGGCGGTGATTTCATCGAACGCAGCCGAATCAGCGCCCCGGCTTCGTCCACCACATCGATGGATTTGTCGGGCTGGAAGCGTCCGGTGACATATCTGCCCGCCAGTTCGGCCGCGGCCTCCATTGCGCTGTCGGTGATTTGCACCCTGTGGTGCGACTCGTAGCATTCGCGGAGTCCTTTCAGGATCGCCAGGGTCTCATCCCTGCTGGGTGGGTTGACGATAATGGGTTGGAAGCGTCGTTCCAGGGCGCCGTCCTGCTCCACGTATTTGCGGTATTCGTCCGGCGTCGTGGCGCCGATGCATTGCATATCGCCCCGGGCAAGCGGCGGTTTCAGGACGTTTGAAGCGTCGATCGCGCCCTCGGCTCCGCCGGCCCCGACGATCGTATGCAATTCATCAATAAAGATTATGACGTTCCCTGCACGTTTTACTTCCTGCATGACGGCTTTGATACGTTCCTCGAACTGCCCGCGATACTTCGTCCCGGCGACCATCATTGCCAAATCGAGCGCGATGATGCGCCTGTCCTGGAGGAGGGACGGGACGTTTTTTGCCACGATCTGCAGGGCCAGCCCTTCCACGATTGCGGTTTTCCCCACCCCCGCCTCGCCCAGCAGAACAGGATTGTTCTTCTTGCGGCGGCAGAGGACCTGGATGACCCGTTCGATCTCCGTGGAGCGGCCGACAACCGGGTCCAGTTCGTCGTTGCGTGCCTGTTCGGTGAGATCACGGCCGAAGCTGTCGAGCGCGGGAGTCTTGCTCTTGCCCTCGCGCCGTCCGGGCCGGGACTCTTCGTACTGTTCGTCATCCCCGTCCGGGCCGAGCAGGTCCAGCAATTCCTCCTGCACGTCTTCAAGCTCCACATGGAGTTCATGCAATACCTGCGCGGCGATGCCGCTGCCCTCGCAGAGCAATCCCATCAGCAGGTGTTCGGTGCCCACATAATTCTGCCCCAGGCGTTTCCCTTCTTCGACGGCATATTCGAGCGATTTTTTGGCCCTGGGCGCGAAAGGGAACTGTTTGCCCGCCATAATGACATCGGCCGCATCGCGCACCCTTTTCTCCACCTCCATCCGCACCTTTTTCGGATCGGCATCAAGCCGCTCCAGAATAGTGTAGGCCATTCCGGTGCCTTCGCGCAGGATGCCGAGCAGCAGATGTTCGGTCCCGATATATTCATGCCCCAGCCGCTGGGCTTCCTGCTTGGAGTAGCTTATGACCTTTTTTGCTTTTTCGGTAAATCGATCGTACATTGTTACGCCTCCTTCGTGTCGCTTGGAGATGTCGTTGTCAGATGCTCCCGTAGATATGAGGCGCGCATTTCGTTGCGTTTCACGCGATCATCTTCCCTACATACTATTGTCTGCAAGTGGGCCGGCAAAGTCAAGAGCAAAAGCTCGTTCGTCCTTGATTCGCTCACTCCTTCGATCAGGCCAAGGTGTGCTCCCATCCGTACCTGGGAGAGGAGGTTCAGCGCTTCTTCCGAGGAGATCGATTTCGTACAACACAGTAAATCAAAGGCTTTTGTGATGCGACCGCGCAGTTCTTTTCCGTGTTGCTTGAGGAGGCTGCTGCGGATATTCCTTTCCATCTCGACGATACGCTCGGTTGCGGCGGCGATATGATCCGTGATCTCCTGTTCGCTGATCCCCAGGGTTGTGTTGTTGGAGATCTGATAGATGTCGGCGGCCCCGTGCGTACCTTCCCCGTACAGGCCGCGCAGTGCAAGGTCCATCTCCTCGCATATGCGGGTTAAACCGTCCATCTCGCGGCTCATTATGATGGCCGGCAGGTGCAGCATGACGCTCGCACGCATGGCGGTCCCCACGTTCGTGGGGCAGGCGGTCAGGTATCCGAAGTCGGCGGAGAATGCGTAAGGCAACTGCTCCCCGAGCAGGTCGTCGACTTTCAGCACGGTTTCCGCGGCTTCGCTAAGGCGCAAGCCACCGTAGATTGCCTGGATCCGCAGGTGATCTTCCTCATTCACCATGATGCTCAGGTTTTCATTCTCCGAAAAGGCCACGCCCCGCACCAGGTCGGATTCAGCGTGATCACGGGCTATGAGATGCCTCTCGACCAGCAGGTTCAGCTCCAGGGGGTCCATGGAGTCCAGGCGATAATACTGGAGGTGGGGTTCTATGTTGCCGCTCTGGATCTTGTTGCGCAGGATCTCCTCAATCCGGGCTACCTGCTGCGCACCGGCCCGGCTCAAAAAAGGATATTTTGCGATGTTCCGTGCCAGCCGGACCCGGCTGCTCAGGACAATGTCGCCTTCCGGGCCTCCGCGAAGCCACTGGCTGACGGTCTTATTCTTCAGCGTCTCCAACACCTGACTGCTCCATCCGATCTATTTTGTGTTTTAACTGTGCCGCCCGTTCGAAATCCTCCCCTTCAATGGCCTTTTCCAGCTCCCGGCTCAGGATCTCAAGCCTTTGCCTGCCGCCGCAAAGCGCCTGGGCCCGCCCTTCGGGGATCTTGCCGTTGTGGCGCGTGGCGCCGTGCACCTCCAGGAAAAGATCCTCCAGAGCTCCGCTGAATACTTCGTAATCATTCGGACAACCGAACTTGAACGACTGGCGGAACTCGACGTAATCGATCCCGCACTCCGGGCACTTTCGGTTTCCGGCTTTCCGCAATTCCGGGGCGATGATCCCCACAAGCTTGGCGAACAGTTCCGATGAGGAAAGCGACGGCGCCTCACCCTCCTGGTCGTAGCATTGGCGGCAGATATGCTTCTTGACGGGTTGGCCTTCCACAATGTCCGTCATATATATGCTCGCCTTGCGCTCGCCGCATTGCTGACAGACGTCCCGGGGGTTTTTGCTCATATCATGACCCCTTTTGCAGGTTCAGGTTCAGATTCATCTCCCGCGCGTCCCCGCCCGTCGCGGCACATAACGCGCGGCACATTTCTCGGACTCCCAGCATGTCACCGATATGACCTCAAGCGTCTCCGGCATCGCGGCCTGCACCTCCCGGCAGATATGCGCTGCGATATTCTCGGTTGTCGGGTTGACCCTGTTGAAGGGCCCGATATCGTTAAGGTATGCGTGGTCAAGAGGAGCGAGAACCTCTTCGCAAATACGTTTCAGTTCCTTGAAATCGGCCAGCAACCCCGTATCATCAAGTTCTTCTCCTTCAATTTCGACTTCGACCCTGTAATTGTGGCCGTGCAGATTCTCGCACCTGCCCTCATATCCGCGCAGGTTATGCGCCGCCGCAAAATCTGTCTCGACATGCAGTTGATACATTGCAGTATACCGTGATGAGCATTTGTGTTGAGGCGGCTGGTCAGCGCGCCGGATTACCTGTTGCTGCCTTCGGTCATGTTGACCTCCTGGATCGCTTCTCCGGGGCGCCGGGATGCTTCCCGGCGCCCTGCATGAGCGACATATGCTCGGATTTGACCGCTGTGCATCCTCTATCTATTGTACACCCGATGCGCCCGGGTTGCAAACCGGCGTCGGTGAGCGTGCGCAACGGAGGGATTGCCAGGGTGTTTCCCGGACAATACGGTTGTTCAGTGCCTCAGGTATGCCAGCACCGAGGAAAGGGTCGATGTCAGGTTCTTTCGCTCCACGATCATGTCCAGGAATCCGTGCTGGAGCAAAAACTCTGCGGTCTGAAAGCCATCCGGCAGCTCTTCTTTGACGGTTTGTTCGATGACCCTTCGTCCGGCGAACCCGATCATTGCTCCGGGTTCGGCCATTATTATATCGCCCATGGAGGCCCAGCTTGCGGTAACGCCGCCTGTGGTAGGGTGCGTCATTACGCTGAGGTAGGGGATACGGAGGGTGTGGAGTTTTTGCAGTGCGGCGCAGGTCTTTGCCATCTGCATCAGGCTCAGGGCGCCTTCCTGCATCCTTGCGCCGCCGGAGCTTGAGATGGTTATCAGCGGGGTCTCTTTTGAGGCCGCCAGTTCGGCGGCGCGGGTCAGTTTTTCTCCGACGGCGCATCCCATGCTGCCGCCGCGAAACCTGAAGTCCATGGCGGCAAACACCACATCTTCCCCCCCGATCCGGCCCTCTCCGCAACAGACGGCCTCTTTCAATCCGGTCTTTTCGCAGTCCGTTGTCAATTTTTCGGCATACGACTCGCCGGATACGAACCGGAGCGGATCATTGCTTGTCATCCCGGAATCAATCTCCCGGAACGTATCATCGTCCAGGTGCAGCCGCACCCTGTCGGCGGCGCTGATACGGAAATGGTAATTGCATTCCGGGCAGACCCAGAGGCGTTCTTCGGTGTTTTTTCGGTACACCATTTTCCCGCATCCGTCGCATTTTATAAACACTCCGTCCGGGACAGGCTTTTTTTTGCGAAAAAACCTCATGTGTTGTCAGGCCCTCTTGTCTGTGGTTCCGGCTCTCACGCCGGCCAGTGCGGCATTTCTGAGTTGCGGAATTACGTCATTGAAAGGGCGGCCGGCCCGGAATATGGCGGAGGCGATGGCGAATACGTTGGCGCCGTGGGCGGCGGCGACGGGGATGGTTTCTACGTTCATCCCGCCATCCACGTAGATATCCACATCGTCTCCGCATAACTGCCGCAGGGCGGGGATTTTCCCGCAGCCGGAAGGCATGAAAGACTGCCCGCTCCTCCCCGGCTCGACCGTCATGGCGATGATGCAGTCGAGTTCGCCGGCCACTGCCCCGAGCGAATCGGCTCCCATCTCCGGACGCAACGCGACTCCCGCGCCTGCGCCGGCTTTCCTGATGCGACGCAACAGGCCGGGGGCGTCATCGGCCGCTTCCGGGTGGAAGATGACGATATCCGCTCCTGCATCCAAAAACCAACCGACGGCTCTGTCGGGATTGGAGACCATAAGGTGGACATCGACCGGGATGGCGGCGACGCTTTTGATTGCCCCGAGCATTCTCGGTCCGCCCACGAAGGCCGGTACGTAATGCCCATCCATGATGTCCATGTGGAACAGGTCGGCGCCGGCCTCCTGGAGCTGCCCGACCTGCTCCGCAATACGGGACAGATCGCAATCCATGATATTGGCCGCTATTTTTATTTCAGGCATCGGTTATCCATAACCTCTGTGATCATGCTTAACGCCGATCCATGACCGGATTGAACATGGATGCAACCATCCACAGCAACACGCATGACGGCGATCACGATCCTACTGTTCCAGCGCCGCGATTCCGGGCAGGCTTTTCCCGGCCAGGTAGTCAAGGCATGCCCCGCCGCCGGTTGAGACATGGCTTACCCGACTCTGCAGGCCGAGTTGTTCGATGCTCTCGGCGGTCTCACCGCCTCCGATAATGGTCGTGCCCGCACAATCCGCCACCGCCCGCGCCACGCTGCGTGTGCCTTCGGCAAAGGCGTCGATTTCGAAATACCCCATCGGTCCGTTCCAGGTCACCAGTTTCGCGCCCTTGATCTTCTCTGCATAGTCCTTTACCGTTGCGGGGCCGATGTCCAGCCCGATCAGCCCATCGGGGATGTTGTCGTCTGCCGTTCTGATCTCGGCCGTATCGGCGACAGCGTCCGCGCAGATGTGATCCCGGGGCAGGACGATCTTCTCCCCGAACTCCTTCAGCAGGTTCCCGGCAAGCTCCACTCTGTCCTCCTCCACCATCGATTCCCCCGTGGCAACGCCCTGGTATTTGAGGAAGGTATAAGCCATTGCTCCGCCCACGAGCAAAGCATCGGCCTTGCGGAGGATGTTTTGAATGGCCTCAATCTTGTCGCTCACCTTTGCCCCGCCCATTATGGCCACAAACGGCCTTTCGGGGTCGGTTGTGGCTTTCTGGAGGTAGCGGACTTCTTCGGCAATCAGGAAGCCCGCAGCCGCGGGAAGGTGGTTGGTGATCCCTTGCGTTGAAGCATGTGCCCGGTGGGCCGTGCCGAAAGCATCATTGACATAGTAGTCGGCCAGCTTCGCCAGGCGTGCGGCAAATTGCGGATTGTTGTCCTTCTCCTCGTCGTAAAAACGCAGGTTCTCCAGCATGAGGATATCCCCGGCAGCGAGCGCAGCCGCGGCTTTTTCCACCTCCGGTCCGACGCAATCGGGTGTGAATTCGACCCTGCGCTCCAGCAGGCGGGCAAGCCGGTCCGCCACTTTTTCCAGGCTGAGCTCCGGCTTCCTTTCGCCTTTCGGCCGGCCGAGGTGGCTCATAAGAATCAATTTCGCCCCTGCCTCCAGGGCGTAACTGATCGTGGGGAGTGCGTTTCTGATCCGCAGATCGTTGGTGATCTCGCCGGTTTTTTTGTCGAGCGGAACGTTGAAATCCACCCGCATCAGTACGCGCTTGTCTTCGAGCTTATTGCCGAAGTCCTTGATAGTTTTCATGATGATTGTCCTTCAGGTGCCGGAAAAATGCAACGGTTGTATGGGGTCCATCGTTTCAAGACGGAGCTTGAAAAAGAATCAGCATTGTCGATGTTGCGCCATTAAAACAGCGTGAAGTCCTGCGGCTTCCTGTCCATGTGCGAAGCCGCAGGACGCCGGTGTTGTCTTAGAGTTCGGCGGCTTTCTCCATCAGGTCAGCCACCCTGTTGGAATACCCCCATTCGTTGTCATACCAGCTCAGGATTTTCACCATATTATCGTTGACCGTTGTATGTTCGGCATCGAAAATGGAGCTGGCGGGATTGCCGAGGACGTCGCTGCTGACCAGTGGATCCTCGCAATATTCCAGTATGCCGTGCATCGCGCCCCCGGCGGCCTGTTTCATGGCATCGTTGACCGCTGCAGCGCTGACGTCTTCTTTGCACTGCGCCACCAGGTCGACAATTGAGCCGCATATGACGGGCACCCTGAGGGCGAGACCGTCCATCTTTCCGTTCAGCTCCGGGATCACCTTGCCGATCGCTTTCGCGGCGCCGGTTGTTGTCGGGATGATATTCATTGCCGCCGCGCGTCCGCGCCGGGGCTTGGAATGGATGCTGTCGCAGGTGACCTGGTCGTTGGTATAGCCGTGGCATGTTGTCATCAGGCCCTTTTCGATCCCGAAGTTCTCGTGCAGCACTTTCGTGACCGGCGCCAGGCAATTGGTCGTACATGATGCGTTGGAGATGCATTTGTCGTCTGCTCCCAGCGCGTCATCGTTAACACCCAGAACGATCGTGGCGTCGACCTCGTCTTTTGCCGGCACGGTCAGCAGCACTTTTTCGGCGCCCGCCTCGATATGGTCACCGTATCCGCCCTTGGCGGAACTCCTGGTTGTGAAGACCCCGGTGGACTCAACGGCGAAGTAAACGTCCTTCTCGCCCCAGGGCAATTCTTTCGGATCCTTTACGCTCAGAACCGGGATCGTCTTTCCGTCGACGATCAGGTTCTCGCCCTCTGCTCTCACATCGGCCCCGAGCCGCCCGTAAACCGTATCGTATTTGAGCAGGTAAGCCAGGTTCTCGGCGCCTGCAAGATCGTTGATGGCGGCCACTTCAAAATTGTCGCGCTGATGCATAACGCGGAAAACAAGCCTTCCTATCCGTCCGAATCCGTTGATTCCTACTCTGATAGCCATGATATCTCCTGTCGAAAAGAGGGTCGATGTTGACCGTTGACTGCGAAATCCGCAAGTTCCTCCGGACTTTTTCAAGGCGGAGCTTGAACAAGAATGAACAGCACGGCTCAGACGGCGAAACGGCTCCGCAGGCCGGAAGATCTGTAGCATTCCGGCACGGACAATGATATGTCGATATTGCGCCGTCGAGCGCCTGCACGGAGTTCACAACCTGACAAAACTTGATCCGGTAATATAAACCCTTTGCTGCTTCGTGTCAAATGACGCACCCGGCCGGCCCGTGCATTTGCAGAAATGTGATATTGACGGCATAATAATGGCAGGGGCGTAGGCGTTCGGGAGTTCTGCGGGATTGTGATCGTAACGGTGAGTGGGTGCGCGCGGAACGTGCCGCCTGATCCGGAGGAGAAGAAGGTCCGGTCGGGCGGCAGGGGGCGGATGGGCAAGGGCGTAACGGTTTCTGGCCCGTGTTAATGCGTTGGGATCCGCATGCCTGTTGCAGGCGGGTGCTTCACTGGATGTTTTCCATGCTTGTTGCGGTTTGAGCAGACAACGAAACGGTAAAGAGGTGAAAATGCCTGGCAATGATCGCGGAATCTGGCGTTCTACAACGATACTGTGCGTTCGTCACGCGGGCGGGGTCGCCCTTGGTGGTGACGGGCAGGTGACGATGCAGAGCACGGTGATGAAGCACGGGGCCAACAAGCTCCGCCGCCTCTATCACGACCGGGTGCTGGTGGGATTCGCGGGCGCTGCCGGCGACGCATTCACGCTTCTGGAACGTTTCAGCGGGAAGCTGGAGGAGTATCAGGGCCACCTGTTGCGCAGCGCCCATGAGCTGGTGAAAGAATGGCGCACCGATAAGATGCTCCGGCCCCTGGAGAGCCTGATGGTATGTTGTGACGCGGAGCATACATTGCTTGTCAGCGGCAGCGGCGAGGTGATCGAGCCCGACGACGGGGTGGTCGGCATAGGTTCCGGCGGCGGCTATGCCGCGGCTGCGGCCCGCGCATTGATAGGGGACGCCCCGGAGCTGAGTGCGGAACAGATGGTCAAAAAATCACTTTTGATAGCAGCCGACATATGCATATACTCGAACAGGGAAATAAACGTCGGGACGTTATAAGCGAAGAGCAGTTGACCCCGGTTCGCATCGTTGAGGAACTGGAAAAATATATCATCGGGCAGGATAAAGCCAAAAGGTCCGTTGCAATAGCCCTGCGCAACCGCTGGCGGAGGCGGCAGACGGAGCCGGCGATGCAGGATGAGATACTGCCGAAAAACATCATCATGATCGGTCCCACGGGTGTCGGCAAGACGGAGATAGCGCGTCGCCTGGCCGGGCTTGTGCGGGCGCCGTTCTTGAAAGTGGAGGCCTCGAAATACACCGAGGTGGGTTACCATGGCCGGGATGTGGAGAGCATGGTCAGGGACCTTGTGAAGTTTGCCGTCAAAATGGTGCGCGATGAGATGGCGCGGGAGGTCCTGCCGCAGGCGGAGGAGAATGCCGAGGAACGTCTGCTGGATTGCCTTTATGAGCCGGAGGCCGAGGCGCCGGAGTTCGGGGCTGAGGATGGCGGTCCCGGGGACAGGCGAGAGCAGAGAAAACGCGTCCGCCGGCGGCTCCGGGAAATGTTGAGGGGGGGTAAGCTGGAGGAACGCACCGTCGATGTCGAAATCACCGAAAAGCCTGAAGTGCATGGGATGGTGGCCGGGGGCGAGGAAATGGGCGTCGATATGCAGGAGCTCTTCGAGCAGATGATGCCGTCCCGGTCGGAAACCAGGCGCATGCAGGTCAGCAAGGCACGAAGCATTCTCATACAACAGGAAGTGGAACATCTTATCGACCGGGAACGGCTGCACGCTGAAGCCGTCAGGAGGAGCGAGGAAAGCGGCATCATTTTCATCGATGAGCTCGACAAAGTGGCCGGCAAGGAGCAGCAAGACCAGGGGCCCGGTGTCAGCAGGCAGGGGGTGCAACGCGACCTGCTGCCCATTGTGGAGGGTTCATCGGTGCCGACGCGTTACGGAATGGTCCAGACAGATCACATTCTTTTTGTTGCTGCAGGCGCCTTTACAGTGGCCAAACCAAGCGACCTCATCCCCGAGTTGCAGGGGAGGTTCCCTATCAGGGTGGAGCTTGCGCAACTGACCAGGGAGGATTTCAAACGCATACTCGTCGAACCGCGCAATGCGTTGATCAAACAGTACATCGCCCTGCTCGGCACCGAAGGGCTGGAATTGGAGTTCCGGGAGGATGCGATCGACCGTCTGGCGGAGATCGCTGAAGAAATCAACCGGAACGTCGAAAGTATCGGTGCAAGGCGTCTGCAAACTGTGATGGAAAAGTTGCTGGAGGAGGTCAGTTTCCATGCTCCCGGTATGCGCAGGGCAAAAGTGGTGGTGGATGCGGATTATGTCGATGAGCGTCTGGAAGAGCTTTCAACCGACAGGGACATGATGCAATATATACTTTGATTTTGCAGTGTTTTTTCAAAAAGAACAGCGTGATGGAACCGGAAGAAATCCAGGATCGGGATCCCGTCCGGGTTTTGCTGGGGCCCACCGCGGGCGGCAAGACGCGGCTTTCCCTCCTGCTGGCGGAGCGGATGGGGGCGGAGGTGGTTTCGGTGGATTCGATGCAGGTTTACAGGGGTATGGACATCGGCACGGCCAAGGTTTCCCGGGAGGACAGAAAGCGGGTGGACCACCATATGATCGATGTCGTCGACCCGGAGGAATCGTTCAACGCCGCCCGGTTCTGCACAATGGCACGCCAGGCGATGGCGGGGATACGCCGGCGGGGCAAAACGCCTCTTCTTGTCTGCGGGACGCCGTTTTATTTGAAAGCATTGCTGTGGGGGATGTTTGAGGGGCCGGGGGCGGACCCCGCAATAAGGAGACGTTTGCGCGGCGAGGCCGTTGAACAGGGGGTTGAATCCCTGCACAGGCGCCTGGAAAGGGTGGATCCGGAAGCGGCCAAGAAGATTGATGCGCGCGACTTCAAAAGGATCGAACGGGCTCTGGAGGTGTATGAACTGACGGGCAGGCCGATCTCGGAACGGCAGGGGGACTTTGAGGGACCGCCCCGGTTTTGCACGAGGATCATCGGCTTGCACTGGCCCCGCCGGGTTCTTTTTGCCCGTATTGAAAGAAGGGTGCGGGGCATGATCGGGGACGGATTGCTGGAGGAGGTGCGGGCCGTCAGAGATCGCCTGGGGCCGCAGGCCCGGCAGGCCGTCGGCTACAAGGAAATCATAGCTTACCTGGAGGGGCGCATCGGGCTTGGGGAGGCGCAGGAGCTGATCATGCGCAACACCAGGAGGTTTGCCCGGGACCAGGCGGGATGGTTCAAAAGGTTCCCGGTCGATCGCTGGTTTGGGATGGAGGAGGGTATGGATTTTACAGCGCTGGCTGCCGATTGCGGGAAGGCACTTTACAGATGATATCATTCCGGGTATAATATGCGCAACATGCAGGTGAGAAGGGTATGGTCACTTTTTTTCGGTAAGCACGCCGGAGGCTGAGATTGCCTAAAAAGAGCATATGGGCGATGGATTTTGGCGCCTGGAGCATGAAGGTTGCACGCGGACGGTCCGACAGAGACGGTGCGATCGAGGTGGACCTTTACGACGAAATCCGTTATCACGATTTGGACGTCGAGGGGGAAGCTGAGGGGCTTTTGCACGGCGCGAGGGAGGCGGTTGATGAGTTTTCCAGGCGTCATTCCATCGAGGCCCCGGATGATCTCTGTGTAGCGGTAAGCGGGGGGGGAGTGTTCAGCCGTTTTATCAACCTGCCGCCCGTGCCCGATAGCGTGGATGATATCATACAATACGAGGCAATGCAGCAGATTCCTTTTGATATGGGCCAGGTGGTATGGGATTATCAGACCGTCAAGGAAGAGCATGAACCCTGGGAAGAGGTGAAGGTGGGGCTTTTCGCCCTCAAAAGCGATGCGATCGAAGAGTTGACGGCGATCCTGGATCCCTGGCGGAGGAATTTGCGGATAATACAGCAGGCGCCCCTTGCAACGTTCAATTTTATGTCCCTCGAGGGGTATGATGCGGAGCCGACAGTTGTGATCGACATCGGAGGCAAGACGACCGCTTTGGTGGTGATCGACCCGCCCGGATTCTGGATGCGTTCGCTCCTGATAGGGGGCGATGCTATCACCGATCGGATCGAATCGCATTTCGGCGTCTCCCGGCGTGAAGCCGAACGGATCAAGGAGCGCGCCAGTGAGAGCGGCAAGACCGCGCAGCTTTTAAGGGTGATCGGCAAGCCCATAGGAGATATCCTGAGCGAGGTCCAGAGGTCGCTCGGCTATTATAAAAGCACCGTGCCCGATGTCAAGTTTGATAAAGTGATCGGAGTGGGCAACGCGTTCCGTTTGAAGGGGCTGGACAGGGTTCTTGCTGAGGGGTTGCAAACCGAAGTCAAGGTCCTGGGGGGCGTGCGGAACCTGACATTGCGGAGCAGGGCGAAAAACAAGATCGGGGAGGGGCTTTGCGGTTGTTGCGCCCTGTTCGGGCTGATTGCACAGTGTGCGGGGCGGGGGCGCGTCCGGGTGAATATGGTGCCGGAGAAGATCGCGTTCGAGAATGAAATGCGGGGCAAAAAACCTTTCCTGGCGGCGGCGGTGGCCGGGGTTGTTGCGATCGTCGCAATGTTGATTTTGGGAGAGGCGGTCTACGCCAGGCGCATGGCCGGTGTCGATAAGGATGCGGGAAAGGAAAAGGTCGAGCGGCTGAATGAGTTGCGCCGTGCGTATTCCGCGCAGCAGAGGAATGTGGATCAGGTGCAGGGGCGGCTTGAGGGGTTTGTCGGGCGGGAGGTGCGCAGAGGAGCTCTGGTTCACGTGTTGTCGGAACTGACGCAGGCGGTGTTGCGGGAGGAGGTGCCGAGGCCGGATTCGCTTCTGCCGCGAGCCGCTTATATGCGCGATATCTCATTCCGCCGGGAAGGCGGCTGGGGCAATGTGGCGGGCGCCGGTTCGCCGCTGCTTGTCGAGGCCTCGTTCGAAGCCACGGTGCCCTACGAGGAGTACGAAGAGTTTGTTGAGGAGCAGCTTGAAGCGTTACGTCAAAGCACATATGCCAAGACCGGCCGGCCCGTCTTCAGCCGTGTCGAGCTGGATGGCGAGGTAAGGTTTTCTCTGCGCAGGGTGACGGAAGATGCGGAAAGGGGAGAGTTCATATCCGAGGACCCCACCGAGCGCGCATGGTGGGAGGCGGAGGACGATTTTGACGTGTTCGGGTTCGCCGAGTTTGCGATAGAAGCTGAAGTTATAGAACTCACGTATGAATAATTTTTAAGTTTCTTTTCAAAAGGTGACCATGGGTTTCCTGAACCGCAATAAATTCTGGCTGGGGATCGGCGCCGGAGTGGCGTGCGCGCTGGCGTTGCTTGTGTTTATCTGGTTGCCCTGGGCGAGAGAGAACAGGGAGGCTCTGGCGATCCTTCAGGACAGGGCCGATGAACTCCGGGATTACGCCGATGATGACCGCATCAGGATAAAAAGCGAAGAATGGATCCGGCAGGGGGAGGAACGGGAGAGGGAGCTGAGAGAAATCCTCGAAAGGATCGAGGCGGATCTTCCGGGCCGTTACCCCCAATTTGACAGGCATTTCAGCCATCCCGAAACCGGCGAAGAAGGGCCGCTGATCGTCTTTCTTTTTGTCGATGCATACGAACATAAAATGCAGCAGCTATCCGGTCGGTTGCGTGAGGCCTTCCTACCCAAAGGGCCCGAAGAGGCTCAGGAGGGCTTCCCGCCCGAAGAGGACGGAGAGGCGCAGGAGCGCTTTCCACCTGAAGAGAACGGAGAGGTTCAGGAGCGCGAAAGGGCCGTCTCACCTTTTTTGCTTAAAAAAAACACGCAGAGAATGGAGGATGACTTCAGGGGGCAACCGAAAGAGGAGTTGCATATTTTTGAGAGGGAGTATTGGGTGCAGGAAGCCGTACTCGGTATAGTCATCGAGCTGAACGAGGATGTGATGCGCATCGCGGAGCTCAACAAATTTTCCATTCAGAGCCCGCGTACACTGGGCGGGACAGACCCGGACATGCCTGCTATGAGCGGGTTGCACCAGGACGGCCGGCTCTTTGACATCTGGCCTTTCGAGCTGGAAGTCACCCTGCGGTTCCGTTATCTGACCGACCTGCTGGATGCGTTTGCAGGAAGCCCTGTGCGTACGGAGGTCGTTTCTCTGAGCGTTGAACCGCTCGATGTTCATGATGGTGAGGAAATGGTCCGGGCCAAATTAAGAGGATATCTCCCGGAGTATAAGGGCAATCCGTAGCCGGGGGTTGGCAAGTATTCACTGAATATACGGGGGACGGTCGTCTCAAGCGGCAACTTTGCTGTGGAGATGATGTTTTATGGCTGCAGAGCAAAAAAGGTTTATGTTTTTTTCCCGGCATTTTGAGAAGATCATCTGCGCGATGGTTGTGCTGGCTTTGGTGGGCGCCGTGGTCCACGTCATACGGAAAAACACGGGAGATGAAGTGGAAAGGGTTATCGACGATATCGAAGGGTATGTTGAGGAACTCGAGACCCCTGATCCTCTTCCGACTTTGGAGGAACCGCCTCCTTATTACGATCAATGGGCGAGAACCTACGACGTGCCGCCTTCCCCCGATGAGATTAAGGGCGTCTTTTGGATGCATTATCCGCAGTACTATCAAGAGCTTGCCGTTGGAACCGGCAGGGAAATAGTTCTGGAATTCGACGACCCCCTCGATGAGGGAACGGTGAACGTCGTGGTTGAAGAGGGGCAGAACGTTTTGAGCGAAGAGGAGAAGTTCGTCCACCCGGTGAATGACGACTATTCCAAGGTGGTGGTGTATACCGGTCAGGACGAAGGGACCGTGCGTATTACGGCCATAGGCGGCGGGAGGGCGCA
>PUMZ01000352.1 GCA_003551565.1 Candidatus Brocadiaceae bacterium
GATGAGCAGAAGGAAGCTGAGCGAGCCGAGTATCTTGCCCCATACGATAGCAAAGGGGTTCATCAGCGTACCGTAGAGCACGTCGAAAGTATTTCTCTCTTTCTCCATGGTGAAAGCGGGACTGACGAACGCCGGGGTGAACAGGGTGACCAGGGCGAGCTGACCGAATCCGAGCACCGTGAAAAGGTGCTGTGTGCGGTAGGAGCTCAGCGAATACACCCCGCCCTCGGGCCAGAGGAGATAGACCATCCCGAGACAAACGATCAGGAAAAGCATCTGCAGCATTCCCGCCCGCTTCTTGCGCAGCAGCATGATCAGGTCTTTATGAAGGAGCGGCGGGAAGATGACCGCAAGCGTGCTGCGGAACATGTTCGGTGCGTTATTTTTTTTTACTGTGTATTTTTTTTTCATTTTCCGGTTAATAAAGAAAAGTTTTTCACCATGCAGAGGAACACTTACCCTGTAAGCTCCATGAACGCCTCTTCGAGACTGATGGGTACTTCGCGGTATTCGACTATGCTGTGGCCGCTGTTTATCAGAGCGGCCAGCATTTTCGCTATCTGCTCGTCGTTTGCTTTCCATTCGAACCGGAGCGTATGGTCCTGGACAGAAATATTTTTTATCCCGTGTTTTTCCCTTTTTTCCCTGAGGTATTTCGCTGCTTGAGCGGGATCGGACAGGAACCTGACTTCAAGCAGTCGTTCCTGTCGAATCGTTTGCATAACCTCATCCACTTTTCCGTCGGCGATGAGGTTTCCGCGGTTGACGATCCCGATGCTGTCGGCTATAGCCGACAGTTCCGGCAGTATATGGCTGGATACCAAACTCGTTTTCCCCTCTTCGGCCAGGTTGCGCATGACCGTTTTCATCTCGACCCTGGCAGTAGGGTCGAGTCCGCTGAGCGGTTCATCGAACAATAGGACGTCGGGATTGTGAATAAGCGTACGCGCGATCCCCACTTTCTGTTTCATGCCCCGGCTCAGCGCCTCGACAAACATATCGCTCATGTATTCGCCGCAAGTCACCTCCAGCACATGATCAATCCGTTTTTTTCTTTTTTTTCTCGGTATTTTGAAGGCGGCACCGAAAAAATCCAGGTACTCGTATACGCGCATCCCCTCATAAACTCCGAAAAAGTCGGGCAAGTAGCCGACCAGTTCTTTGGTGCGCCGGGGGTTTTCCGTAACGACCACGTCGGCCACCCGACATGTGCCCGAGGAGGGTCTCATGAGCGCGGCAACTATCCGTATAGTTGTGGTTTTCCCGGCCCCGTTCGGGCCGATAAACCCGAAGACTCGGCCTTTACCTATATTGAGGTTCAGAGAATTCAGCGCACAATAATCACCGTAGTATTTGCTCATATTTTCTATTTCAATCATCTTTAATCTGTCCTCTAACTGTAAGATAAGCGTCTCTGACGCGCCAACGCGAGTCAGCATAACGGTCTGTCGGGGCGTCGTCATTTTCGACGTAAAGGTTGAGTGTTAATTTATTGTGTGCGGGGTCATAAAAACGGTTCGCATCGGGAATATTCAGCACATGCCGGCCGGTGGTGATGTTATTGGCTAAGGTTATGACTTCGTCGTCGTGGCCGCGTCCTTTCAGTTTAAATCGCTGCCCGCCGGTGTTCACATCCAGCACGAGTTCTGCAGTCTCTGGTTGCATCCGGCGCACTTCCCATGGGAGGTAGAACAGCAGATCAAGCCGGGAAACAATTATGCGTTCATCCATAGTATCGATATGGTAGGCGGCTGTGGAATCCTCAAGGCGAAAGGCGGTGGTGGAGAATGCGCCCGGGATGGTCACCGGGTCACCGGGCTGTCCGGGCCATGTGATATTCGGACTAAGGAACAGCGCAGCGCGACTTCTTTTTTCCGGTTCATGCGCTGCATCAGATTCCACTCGTTCGGTGATAAGGTCTTTATCCTCCGGCATCCAGGCGACGAAGAACAGATCACCGAGCCAGGGGACGCTTGCCAGGCGCAGAGCCTCGCCCCTGAACATATCGACCAGTGCGTTCATCCTGGCCAGCGCCTGCGGCCCCATGACGGTTCTTGTGGTCAGGCTCCATTTCGTACCGACACTCCTGTCGTTGAGCGGCACTTCTACTTCCGCACCGGCGTTAATACTTCCGATAGTGAATGGATAGCCATTGGCGACGAACATGGCCCCATCCAGATCGAAGTCCGTATGGTTTTTTACCCGCGCGTATCCTCCGTTTTCGTTTATTTCCACTTCCACTTCAACCGGTTCCTCCAATTCGTGCCGGGTGCGTGCGCTGAACCGAGGAAAATCACCGTCTCTCATCTCAAGTCCGCGCAGTGCATAGCGTTCACCGACCTCGATGTGCCGATGCATCAGACGCCCTTCTTCCTCTTCGGTAAAATCTGCCGTAATGGTAGCACCTTCGGTGTCGGCGCTCACGAGATCGACCATGAGGCTTTCGGGCGAGAAAAACCCGAGCAGCGCATCCCGCTGCAACTCCGTTTCGCCGGCGGGGCCGTAAAGTACGGCAAATTCGCTAAATGAATAGCCCATCTGGCGCCTGTAAGCGGCGCCTATGTTAAACACTATCACCGTCGCGGCGAACGCAGCGGGGATAATGGCGGCCCATGCCCATTCGCTCCGTCCGCACAGATAAAGCGCAGACAGGATAAGCGTCGCAAAAAGCACAAAACCCACGCTCATGCCGAAAACGAACCTTCGCGACGGCACCTCGATCCCGGCAACTTGGTCCATGTGTGACGGTCCTTCGCGGTGGAAACGGCTTTCAGACAACGCTCTGAAAACGGAGGAATCTCCCAGGATGTCGGCGATCAGATGCTCACGTCCCCGGAGGCCGTCCAGGACTTTCCCGGGAGCCGTGGATGCGTAAACAGCACCTCTGCCGCGTTGTTCTCTGACCAGCAGAGGCATATCGCCCATCCTGAGCAGAACCTGCGCATCCCGCACCGGCTCCGCCTCAGCGATATCCGCATAATCATCAAACACGGCGGAATAGTTTCCGGCCGGGCCTTTGAGCTCAAACTCTCTCTCCCGCCTGAACCCATGTGAAAGTACGGGGGAAAGCCTGTCCAGCATGCCCAAGCCGTTATTATGGGCGTTGGGGGTTATATGCATGAAAAGGACGCCCCCGGTTTTCACGAAATTTTCCAGTGCTCGAGTCTGTGCAGGGCGCCAGCGCCGGTGGTCCGCCTCTCCTATCACCACAATATCGGCGGTACCGTATCCCGCCGGATGGTCCGGCAAGTCTTGCACGGAAGTTAACAACCTCATTGGCCGTTGCACGCCCGGCGGTCGGGTGTAGCCATTTTCTTCATCCCCGCGGCCAAGGGAAAAATCCGGTATTATATCGGCTGTATCGGGTCCCATAACGACCTGTCTGTCAAGCCCATAAACCGGATTCAGCGCTTCGGCATCATCAAGGCGGGAACCTTCCCCGTCCAGAAGCCTGACATTGTAGGTTTGGGAATCGGTAAAAGGTATGGGGAACCAGACGCGTCTGCGAGTTTCCGCCGGAAGGTAGAACCTGTGGCGGTAGTGGACGTTCTGCATGTCGAGGCGCTGTGAGAGGACGATCTCCATCTCTTTCCCTTCGGGCCTCCCATTGCTCACATCGGTTATGGACATGTTCCATCGCCTTTCAAACTGGGCTCTTCCGAGCGGAAAAAAACTTTCAATTTTCGTCTCATCAGTTCCAGTGCTGACAAAATAGTTTGGCGACGGGTGAGGATAATCGGGAACGCTCTCATCGGGCCATTGTCCTTTGATCCTGTAAATCGCCCACCGGCAGGCGTGTCTGATTTTCAACGCATTGCGTTCATTCCGCATGTGTTTATCCAACACTTCAACTTCATCCTCCCCCCCCAGGGCGGCGAGTGCGAGGGCGCTTTCGTACCTGACCCCGTCCACTTCATTGTATTCCACGTCGGGCCCCACATCATCGAGCCTCCGGGTGAGTATATCCACTTCTTGTTCCGCTTCCATTATCCTGAGCGCTTTAATGGCGCCTCGCCGCAGCTCTTCATGTGTTCCCTCATACATGCCTTCCGGCTTATCGGGAATAATATCATTCAGATCTCCGATGGCATCTTCGTAGCCAATTTTTCCCAGCGCCAGCATAGAGGTTATTTTCAGCGCCCGGTCGGAATCCCCATCGCGGAACGCAGTACGGAGGAGTCCCGGCCCGGCCTCTTTGCGTCTTATTTCACCGAGCGCCCAGGCCGCCCATCGACGCGCGGGCATATAGTCGTCATCGAGCAGTTCAATATGCGATTCGAGGTTCCGGTCGGAGGCGAGCC
>PUMZ01000405.1 GCA_003551565.1 Candidatus Brocadiaceae bacterium
ATACTTTCAGCATGGTCGTCCCTGATTACAAAGAAAAAGGGTCGGTCGGCGATTACCTCAAACGGTTCCGGGGCATCGCCCAGGCCCAGGGCGGCGGTTACTGCAGCGGCTTCAGTTCCCTTTTCGTCCACCTCGACAACAGCCTCGTGCAAGACCTGGTCAAGCAGCAGCTGCTCGCCTTGTGGAGACATCCCGGAAAAATCGGCCCGGTCATCGAAAGCTCTTTCCATGCCCATGTCCTTGAGGACCTCGTTTAGAGTTTTTTCATACTTCATTTCGAACCTGGGCAGCCCGACTGTCCCGTCCCGTGGGGAAAAGCCGTTCATCCATTCATCCCAGCTTCCGGCATCAAGCTGTTCATAAAATGCACCGAGGCCATTATCCGGCACAAAAACATACATGGCCATGCGGGTTTCCTGCCCGTGGGTTTCTACGCCTCCGTAAGGGATGCGCACCGCTTCAAAGTCTTCCTCCGACAGGTACTGGTAATCGGTCATCTCTTCGCTCTCCCGGTGCATAATCGGCACTTCAACTGTGGAACCGTCAGGAAGCGTAAAATCTTTGTCCTCGGTTTCCTCCGGATCAAAGTCTTCCGTCCAGGCTCCCATAAAATAGATGGCGTTGATAAGCACAAAATACTGCGCAGGGACCGGCTGGTTATCTTCAAATATCCCGTCGATCATCCCTTCGGTTTGATCGGAAATCCACTGGTTAATCATCGCTGTAGTTTCCGGATCGGCAAAGTCAGCTGTTCTGGCTTCCGCCCCGTGGTATTTTTCCAGGGTTTCCAGGTACTGATCATGGACCGGAAAACCTTCTTCCAACCAGGCAGAATCAGCGATGGAGACCTTGACACCATCTTCTTCACCTTCCAGGGATTTCCTGAAGGCGAGGCATTTCCGGTTAAATTCTTCTAAATCCAAATCGGCCACCTGCAGCAGTTCGGCAATTTCTTCCCGGGTTTCTCCCTCGGCGCTGTTATAGACCAGGGACAGGGCCAGGTAAATGCTTACCGGGGAAATAAACGTGTTTTCTTCAGGATCGGCGAGCCGGTGGTAGAGGTCAAAGACAAATTCAGGCGGCATGATCCTGTCTACGGCGAAGACAGCTTCTACCTCAGCATCGCTTTCAACAACCAGATCGTAGGTTGGCTCTCTTTCACCGGTCATCATACCGTCTTCCAACCAGTACATGAACTGGTAACCGGTGGCCGGTTCCGCAGTCAGGGTCACCCTTTCCCCTTCCGGGTAAGTACCGGCGCCTTTAATTTCCCCCATAGCATCGTCTTTAATTTTTACTTTTACCTCATAGCCTTCTTCTTCGGCGAAAACCGCCGTTAATTCGCGGTCTTCTTCAAGCGCAAAACTATAGGTTTTGTCACGGCTGATTTCGTCCCCATCTTCCAACCATTTTTCGAATACATACCCTTCACCGGGGACAGCTTCAACCGTAACTTCATCATGTTCATCTTGTTCGTAAACCCCGGCTCCGCTGAGTTCCCCTCCCTCTTCAGGTTCTGCGGCCAAAAATATCTCTAATTCAACTGCCTCTTTCGTTTCACACCCAGGCATAATAAACAGCAGCCCTAGCGCTGCCATGATCAAGATACAGGATTTAATAAACAAAATACTAACCCCCTAAAAAACTATCGTCCTGGGTTTTCCTTCTACCGACGCAGTGCTTTTCCTGCCTATCTTAAGCAGTCTAAACTGTAAAATATTTATAAACAAAGAAAAGACGCAGAATGAAAGAGCGGGGTTAGGGCTTGAATTTATATTTTGAGAGCAGATAATGCTTTTTGTATGAGTTGCCCCCTAAATACCGCGTAACAGAGCCTCCCTCTGCGTTTTGATCGGACTTGAATCATTGCCTTTGGAGGTTTGGTCATAATGTTTAATTATTAGAGGTTCCGGCATCCCGTCCTGCTCCGGGTGCTGGGTAAACTGCCGGCTGTGCATTTCCCGGACTGTAGATTCTTCCAAGATCCGCACGTCCCCGTACCGGCCCTCCTGCAGGTGAGCAATCATAAAGTTGGCCATGTCTTCGGCGGTGCCGCTCATGCTGCCGGCTGGCAGCGCGCTGATATATTCATAGCTGCCCCGGTAGTAAATCCCGTTGAAAAAGTTATAGCCCTCAGCCATGTAGGGTTCCAGCTCCTCGTGCAGCGGCTGCCGGAAAAGCCGCTCTGGTTTTTCAATTTCATGAACTATCTCTGGATAATAGCCCTGATCGGTTTGGGGGTATGGTTGATTTACAAAGGCATTCGGAAATAACCTGAATAGCTGATTCTTTTTGTTCAATCCAGGAGAGATGATCTTTTACTATTTACTTAAAGAGTAACCTTAACTAGAACCATCATGGACCCGTGCAGGAGGTCTCCCGCACGGGTCCGTCAATTAGCGTGTGTACTTGCGAAAGCCGCTTACCAGGGCTTGCTGCGGCAGTTTTTCGAGCTGCTCTTTGGGTATCTCTCCCGGGCTCAAGCAGGTAACTCCGCGCGGCCGCAGCATTTTTGCCCGGATCGCTTCCATGATCCGGGAAAGGTCCAGGTCCTTTATACACCTGGCTCCGCAGGTGAAGCAGGAAGCGCAAATCCAAGGGGTTTTACTGTCAAGGAGTTTTTCTTCTTCGCCCATTTGCAGGTATAGTAATATCTCGCGGGGCAGCAGGTCCATGGCGGAAACCACCGGGCACCCGGCGGTACACTTGCCACACTGGATGCAGTTATAAAAATCCTGGCCGCTTCTTTCCATTATTTCGCCGTGCAGTCTATTTGCTGTATTACCTTGCTTTTGCATTAACTTGTAACCTCCTGCGCTTCCAGGTTTAATGCCTCTGCCAGAGGCTCGCTGAAGAATGATATTTTTATCTTCCCTTCTTTAGCAGCCGGGGTTTGCTCCAGGTTGTAGAAGCAGAGTGGGCATGCGGTAGTAAGTTCTTCTGCTCCATATTCTATCGCCATATTCACTACATTGTTTGAAGCATCTTCCATAACCTGCTTCTCTGTTACCGCCAGGTATGCCCCGCAGCACTTGTTTCTAAAGGGAAAGGTGATCACTTCCGCACCCAAAGCTTGCAAAAAATCTTCCATAATGCGAGGGTTTTCGGGGTTGTCAAAAGCCATTTCTTCGGCCGGGCGCAGCAGCATACATCCGTAATAAGCGGCCAGCTTTCTTCCTTCCAGGGGCGCTTTAATCTTTTCTTTCAGCGCGTCCCAGCCCAGTTTATCCCGCATTAGTTCAAGGTAGTGCAATACCGGAGTTTCGCCGGGATATTCCTCTTCCAGGTAGCTGCTTATTTTATCCCTGGCATCTTTATCTGCGGCAAGCCTGTGCCCGGTGCGCTTGAGCACATGATGACAGGCGGAACATAAGGTCACAACCGGCTTACCTTTAGCTCCATATATCGTCCTGGACGGGGATACCAGCATAATCAGTTCGTCATCTGTTAAGGGATAAACTGCACCGCAGCACTGCCATTCGTCAATCTCTTCCAGGGGCAGCCCCAGTTCAGCGGCTGCCAGCAAGGCTGTTTTTTCCATTGCGGAAGCTGCTTTATCTTTAAGGGTACATCCCGGGAAATAGAGGTAACTCAAATCCTACACCTCCAGCGTTTAGTTGATCAATTGCTCTAATACAAGTATAACACAGGAACAGTGGTTAAGTCTTTTTTCAAGGGGATTAACATTCCCCGCAAAAAAGTTCTTTCTTGAAATAATGGAGCTTTTCGTTTCATACAACGTGGACTTCATAGGTGCCTACAACACAGTAATGATGCAAAGCCAAGATATTGATTTGATATACAGTTATGACAGTGACTTCGAGCTTTTAGAGAATGTAACCAGGAAGGAGCCTTAGGCCATTCAAGCAAGAGGCTTTTGAAAAGCCACCATCCAGAATTTTTCATCCCAAATTTTGTAATCCCTGATTTCAAGCATTTCACCGGGTATAAATTTTAGAGGCGGAGCATACACATCCGGGTTAGGTTTCGGCAGAAGCCAGGCCAGCCACCGCGGGGGCCGGGCCAGTTCAATCGACTCATCGACCAGGTATATCTTTGCCCCCGGCTTGCCCACACGGATCATTTCCCGGATCGCCTTTTCTTTATCGTTGAAAAAATTAAATCCGCCCACGTGGAAGACGACATCAAAGAGCCCGTTCGCAAAAGGCAAAGTCTCGGCATTACCCTGCACCAGGCCGGCATCGATGCCCCATGTCTCAAGGTTTTTTGAGCATTTTTTGAGCATGCCGAAAGAAATGTCATTGCCAAAAAAGTGGCC
>PUMZ01000257.1 GCA_003551565.1 Candidatus Brocadiaceae bacterium
GGTTGCTTTATGCCTCGGAAGGACGTCTTACAGAGGTAAAACACAGAGATTCCCCGCATACTCAGATACTGCTTAACTTCGCCCGGCCACCGTCCTGAAATTTTTTTGGGGAAACTCCTGGGCATTTTGAAGAGGAATTTGCGCTGTAACTGTTTTTGCGTGGTGGGCGGGGCAAAAATTGTCTTAAAGTTGTCTCCGCATTGTATGTCTTGGCACCCCGGTCCGCATCAGGATCACATCGTCCGTCGGCGTCCTCTCTGCGCTCTTTCTCCAGAAGCTCTTTTACATCTTCTTCTACACAGGTTGAACAACGCCTCCGGCAAGCAGCGGGTTCCACATGGCCCGCCGCCTGTTTTTCGCCGCGCCCGGCCGTCCGCACAAAACCCCGAGCGGGATGGAGATAATGTCTTATAGTATCCGTAACCAGGTATTGCAAAATACCTCTTGACAACGCACTGAAAACGCTGTATATTGTGTCTAACGCATTATCGCAAGTTCTCAGCGACCCACGTTATTTCTGGAAACGGAACGGGGAGCACGGAATATTTTCGCATGATCGTTCGCCACTTACGGGTTGCCGGGCAAGGTTGCAATCGTGCCCGGAGCGCAGTTGAAGCTCTGATATTTTTGGTTTTAGAGAGAGTCAGGGGTGCCATTATGATCGGAAGCAACGGCAGTGCGGCAAGGAGTGCGGGCTATATGTTTTTGGGACGGTTGAGCTTTCTGGTGCTGGCGTTGTTTGCGTTTGCTTTTTCCGCCCCGGCACGGGGAGAGTTTGTCTCGATCTGGGATACGGAGGAAGCCGGCGTCTCCGATGATAACCAGATTGCCCTCCCCCTGGAAAGCGGAGGGACGTACGATTTTACGGTGACCGGTGCGGATCTTGTGGGCAGTCCCGTTGCAATCGACGAACATGACGATAACATTCTGGAATTTGCCGCACCGGGCGTACACGAAATAACTATAACGGGGACGATTGAGGGGTGGAGTTTCAGCAATGCGGGTGATAAGTTGAAGCTGCTGGAGATCTCTTCATGGGGCCCTCTGAAGCTGGGGAATTCAGGTGGTTATTTTTACGGCTGTGAGAATCTGACCGACATTACGGCTACGGATGCGCCCGATCTGTCGGGCACAACCAGCATGCGGCAAACGTTTCAGCAGAGCGGCATCTCGAACGTGCCGAACATAAACAACTGGGACGTCAGCAGCGTGACAGATATGTATGCCATGTTCCAAATGGCCGCCTACTTCAACCAGGACATAGGCGATTGGGTCGTCAGCAGCGTCGAGGATATGTCACTGATGTTTCATTCGGCAGCGTCCTTTGACCAGGACATAAGCGGGTGGGTTGTAAGCAATGTGACGTCCATGACAGGAATGTTCCATTACACCCCCTTTAACCAGGACATAGGCGGGTGGGATGTCGGCGATGTAATGTATATGGACGGGATGTTCAGGGGCGCCGTTTCTTTCGATCAGGATATCGGCGGGTGGGACGTGAGCAATGTCGAGGATATGGAGGACATGTTCCTTGATGCCGGGCTGTCAACCGAAAACTACAACAGCCTCCTGAGCGGCTGGGCGGCGCGCGATCTGGAGAACGACGTCGTTTTCCATGGCGGCGACTCGACCTACAGCTGGGGAGGTGCGGGCGAGGATGCGCGGGAGGATATCATCGCTGACCATAACTGGACGATAACCGACGGCGGGCTGGCGGATGCGGTGGAGCTCGGGTTCGACGCCATTGGCACGCAAACCGCAGGCGTGCAATTCATGGTAACTATCACCGCCGTCGACGATGCCGGTGAGCGGGCCGGCGAATACGAAGAAACGGCCGGGCTGAGCGATTCCACCGGTTCGCTTTACGTGGGCGATGACGACGGAGACGATGACATCGACTTTGTGGAAGGCGAATGGACCGGCGGGGTGACCATCACCATAGCGGAGGTCGATGTGACCGTCACCGCTGCGCAAAACATCTCCGGCGTCAGCGACCCGTTCAACGTCGAGCCCGGGCCGCCGGCCGGTCTGAAGTTCGTCGTGCAGCCCACCCGCACGGAGGCGGGTGAACCCGTCGATCCCGCCGTGGCCGTTCAGATCATCGATGCGCACGAGAACGAGGTCCCGGAGGAGGATGAAACCATCACGCTCTCGCTTTCCGGCGGCGATCCGGCCGCGGTCCTCGCTGAAAATGAAGTCGATACCGACCAGGACGGTCTGGCGGTGTTCAGCGGTCTGACGATCGACCGCAGGGGCGCTGATTATTACCTCACCGCCGGGTCGGACATTGCGGGCGTTGACGACGAGGACAGCGACCCCTTCGATGTCTTCGAGGTCTACACACTCACGGTCAACATCGACGGCGAGGGCGTCGTGGAGGTCGACAACGTCGAATACACCGGCCCCGTTGCCGTGGAGGTCGTCGATCCCGTGGACGACGCGTTGGATCTGGAGGCCATCCCGGAAGACGATCCTTACGTCTGGGTGTTCCGCCGGTGGGAGGACCTCTCCACCGACCCGCTGCGAACCCTCGAGTTGGATGGCGACATGACGGTTACCGCAGAGTTCGTCACATACATACAGAGCGAAATCGATGGTGCGGACCCCGGCGACACCGTCTGGATCGGTCCGGGTGATTATACCGCGGCCGTCCCCATTGTGATCGGGCAGAACCTCGACGGGGATCTGCTGGACGGGCTGACTCTGGTTTCCACCGACGGCAAGTACAACACAACCATCGATGCTGAAGGCGGCAACAGGGCCGTTATCATCGGGGCGGCCGATGTCACGTTCGAAGGTTTCTGGATCCATAATTTCAATGATGAAGGGATTGTGATAGAGGGCGACGGCGCGAAGGTCGGCGACAATATTGTCGACGCGGCCGGGGGCGATATGGGAATCCTGGTCGATGAAAACGTTCAGGACACCGTGATCTACGGCAACAGCATAGAGAACGCCTCCGGGCCCGGCTTAGGAGTTGACCTGGGCACTCAGAACACGGTGATCCTGAATAACAGGATAGCGGGCAATGCGACAGGCATAATGAACGAACCGGACGCAATCGGTGCCGTTGCCGTCCATAACCATATCGTCGGCAATGCCATGGGAATCGAGTGGCATGGTGAAAATCTCCTGGCTGCCCATAACTGGTGGGGTGAAGCGAGCGGCCCCGGGGGCGAAGGGCCCGGCTCAGGGGACGGCGTCTCGGCGAACGTGGATTTCCGCCCATGGATCGGCGACGGGGATTACGATCCGTGGTGGGTCGCCGAGGACAGAGGGACTTTCGCCCGCCAGGGCCGCCCCCTCGACGACGATACCCGCCAGGGGTTCGCACTGGAGACCGACGCCGGAGTGGTCTCTCCCGCGCGGCTGGACGATAACACCACCGGCGTTGAGTTCGACCACGACGCCAACACGTCCTTCGCCCACCTGGTTGTGGCGCCCGGGTCCGGGACGGTGGATGCGATAACGTTCAGAATCTTCTACATCGAACCCTCCGACAAGGTCGTTTCCTGGTTCGACGGCGGCGTGTGGCATGAGGTCTCGCACCAGAGCGTTGTGACTGCGGCCGACCCGGGCTATCCGGTCGAGTATGACGAATTCGATGGATACGTGGAGGTCACGATCGATGCCGGCGCCTCTCCGTCCCCCGGTGACTTCAGCGGCGTGGTGTTCGGAATAGGCAGCGCCCCCCTTACCGAAGTCTCCGGAAGCGGCAGCAGCAGTTGTTTCGTTGCCACCGCGGCCTTCGGTTCATCCGATTCGCCTCCCGTACAGGTGCTGCGGGATTTCAGGGACAGGTATCTGACGACAAACCGGGCGGGCCGTGTGCTCGTTGATCTCTACTACAGCTCCAGCCCGCACCTCGCCGCCGCGATTGAGGGGCGACCGGCGCTGAGGTTCGCGACGGCCCTGGCGCTGGCGCCGGTGAGCGGCCTGGCGTATGTCTTTGTCGGAGGACATGGCGCCTTCGCCGCCCTTATCTTCGCGATGGTCGCGCTGGCTGTTCTGGTCGTTAAGAACAAAAAGCACTTTTTCCAGGGAGTCGCCCCATGGCTGCTGTCGGCGGCCGTTATCGCCGGCGGCGGGGTCGCCCGGGGCGCGAACGTCGACCACTTCGGGATCGCACCGGCCGAGGAGAAAACGAAGGTGGTGCCCACCGCCGGCACCGTCGATGAGGGAGAAACGGCCCTTGACCTGTTCTATTCCTACGCCCGCAGCCCGCTCGACGGGGTGATCGGGGGAGCGGATGTGGAC
>PUMZ01000205.1 GCA_003551565.1 Candidatus Brocadiaceae bacterium
CCCGCCGATAACACGATGCTTTCTGAATCCATTATCCTGCACCTCCTGACGGATGCGGCATGTCCGAATTTTTTTGCTGCTGCCTGTGACGGCGCCTCAACCGTTCCCGTGGACAGAACTCAAAACATCGCCCGCAAGCCAGGCAGTCGCCCGGATCGGCGCGGTAACTGTCGAAGCTCCGGCAAACGGTATGCTGCATCATTGTCAGGGCGACAATCAGGCCGATCAATCCTCCCGCCAGCCGGCCGCCCCGTAGAAACCATCTCTGGATGCCGGCGGATAATTCATAGAGTTTTTCAGGGCTTTTGTCATCCTTCCAAAACGCACGGCTGGCGTCGGTTGTCCCGGTCACCAGCCCCTGTTCTTCGAGATAAATCCGCTCGGACAACCGGACATCGGGATGGGCTCGTGACAGGACTTCGCTGCTCCCGCCGCCAAGCAGTACGCCCGCAGCAACAATCAGGGGAAAGAGCAGTATCAGGCCTGCCATCATCTTCTTCCTCTTTTCGACTTTTTCGCGGGACGGTCGTCCGGTCGGCTTGTGAATTGCACCAAAGGGGCAGCTGTCCTGACATAACCCGCACCGGATGCAATGATCCGGGCTGATGCTGACATTCCGCCTGGAAAGTCGTGAGAACTGGCGCAGAAGGATCCCGTAGGGGCATAAAAAACGGCAATACGGCCTTCCGATAAAAATACCGGCAATCAATAACACACCGCCGAGCGCCAGTGCGTTCAGGTTGCTGCTGAGTCTGAAAAAAGCGACAAAAGGATCATACCTGCATATAATAAAACCCGCACCGCCGGCCGCCAGCAGTGCTGCCAGAGCCAGATATAAATAACCCAGGGTTCGGAGGGGCACTTCCAGCCAGCGCGGCACGGAAAGAGGATTGAGGAGTACGGCGTCCTGTATCGCTCCCAGCGGGCAGACCGAGCCGCAAAATATTCGCCCATAAAAAAGTGAAAGCGCCAGAGGCAGGAGAAATAATGCAATCACCACAAGCGGCAGGGCGCAGGATGAGTCAGAAGACGTCATCGCTACATTCTGTATGGCGCCCACCGGACATATACAGCCCTTGCGCACGAATCCGAAAACGAGCAGAGAAAACACCATCAACGCCCATATCCATTGTCTTTTTCGCTTTTCAAAAACCAGATACGTTCCCAATCCAAGCGCAGATGCAAGCAACGCGACCGACATGTAATCGCGACGGGCTGGTACCGGGTCCGGCGGAGTTTCTGCAGGCGGGGCTTCGTAACCGCACCGGAAATCCGGAAGTGCCGGTTGCTGAGAGTTGCCATATGCCATTGCGGGGAAGCAAATAATAATCAGCAAACCGGCTATCAGCAGTATTATTTTTATGTGCATTACTATGAATCGTTTTTGAAAATATAAGGCTCATCGGCCGGGACCTTCTTTATGGCTTTTGCCGGGCAGGCTGCGGCAATGGTACACTCGTTGCAGTTGATGCACAGATCGTGGTGAATCTGCAGGAACAACGAGCCATTCCCATACTCTCGGCACCTCTCAACACATTTGGCGCAGCCGTTGCACCGGTTGACATCTATCGTATAGCTATAGTAAGAATCGCTGACAGGGGCCCTCCTGATGGCCCTTAGCGGACAGAGTTGAGTTCTTGATGCGGCATCCGGCCGGAGCGGGTCAATATCAAAAAAGGCCGGGCACGTTTTACGGTGACCGCACATGGCCGGAATGTGCACGCACCGCACTGCCGAATGCATGAGAGCACATTCGGTTTCGCACCGGCTGCAGGATACGCATTTGAACGGATCGATCTGCCAGACGCTCTTGCCTTTGATCATACGGGGGAGAGCAAATCCCGTAATCACGCCAAGTCCCGCCATTGAAACTCCCCAAAGAGCTGTTTTTAAAATTTCTCTTCTATCGATTTTTTCCGGTATTTTTTCAGTCATATTCAAATTCCAACACATGGATTGTTTCTATGCCTTTAAACGTTTGATGTGCAAATATCCTGTGCATGGGATCATTATGATGCGTTTTTCACGATTGCCGGGTCCGGCGAAATAACATTTTTAAGCGATTGGTTGAACTCTAACGCAGATTTTTAGCCGTTCAGCCGTTTAATGTTGTAGTCCGGCCGGCCGGATTCAGTGCAGGGCTGTCAATAACGTCGTTGGGAAAAGCTGACACTTTTTTCAGGGGATCAATCATGAAGACAGGAAAGTCGCGCGGATGGAACGGTGCTGTGATATGTGTGGTATGTGCGTTTATTGGATTCTCGCTCTGCGCTTATGTCTCTCCGGCTGACGCCGGCGAGGAGGATGCTCAAAACGCAGAAAAACAGAGCGATGCGCCTGAAGATATCTGGTCAATGCGCTCGATCCAGACCTTGCTCACTTCGTCCGGTGACAAAATATCGGTGGAAGCTGTCAACACCCCTGACGGCGTGACCATTGCGTTTTCCTCTCCCGATAAAGACGCCGCACAACAGGTGCAAACGGCCGTACATGCCCTGGTTGAGCGGATGCAGGCAATCCAGGACAAAACAGCCGAGAAAGGAGACGGCATCGGCGCCGACGACGCGGAAAAACTCAAGGGCCGTGATTTCGTCGAGAGGGGTGAGTTGACAACAGTCAGGGGGACACTGAGACTGCAAAGAGGCGAATGGTACCTGGACTCCGGTAACATTCTGCACGAACTTCATTTCGGTGACCTGGAATACAGAGCAAAAACCGGTATAAGGCTTCAGCAGGGCGAACCTGCAACCGTGAGGGGCTTCCTTTACGCTCAGGAAGGAGCCGACATCCTTGATATTGCCGTCTGCGCCGTCGCGATGGACGGGGAAATCTACAGATTCCGCAATGATGATGGTTCTCCACTCTGGCGGGGACAGAGCAGCGGAACCGGTGAAGGCGACCGGTCAGGACAGCAGCCGGGGCAGGGTTCGGGCTCGGGCCGGGGCTCCGGGGCCGGATCGGGATCCGGCGCTCAGAGGGGGAGGCGATAATTATTATGTCGCCGCTTTGGCCAGGCCAGATCGTTTTTAAAATGCACAGTAGTAATAAACGTTGAAAAAAGGAGGCTGTCATGACAGCACGAACAAAAAAAATGTTGGGGCCCGCATTGGTCGCTATCGTTGTTCTGGGAGTTGTTGCTTATCTGCACAGTCGCGGCACAACGGAACTGCACGATCTCAAGGGAAGAGATTTTGTCCGGCTTGGCGAGTATCAGACATTAACGGGAGATATCTATCCCGACAGAGGCGAATGGTTTCTTCAGGTCGACGGCGCCGCTTACGAACTTCACCTGGGTGACCATACTCACAGAGAGCGAACGGGTATAAGACTTGAGGAAGGCAAGGCGGCAACCGTCAGTGGCTACGTCTACTCACAACGTGGCGTTGATTTCATAGATCTGGCTGTCTGCACTGTGCAGATGGATGGTGAGAAATACAGATTCCGCCAGGATGACGGCACACCCATGTGGTGGGGACAGGGTGGCGGGGACAGAGACGGTCAGGGTCTCCAGACCGGATTGGGCGGAGGCGACGGTACGGGGAGCGGCGACGGCGCCGAGCAGAATTTAACCAACCAGGGCCGCAACCGGTAAGCATTTGGGATTGAACTGCCTTACCGAAGATGTTGAAATTCTTGGAAAGACAGTTCGCCGTTTAAGACCGCTGATGTTCAAGCCATGTTAATTGAGCTATCAGACGCCCCCGCAGTTTCACTGAATATTCTCATGTACTCTGCATCAGACCCGACTTAACAGGAATCGCAGAATTCACCGATGCTCAGACGAATTTTACGCATGCCAGGGTAAGCAAAGCGGAGGCACGTCTTGACTGGCATATGGCTTTGAGCAAACTTGAACGCGCTATTGGAAAAGAAATAGTTGAATCGCGAAATACGTTGTCAAATTCACCCCTTGAATAAATGCTTATTTCCGTTCGCCGACCACCTTCTACTGCGCTTCAACCGATTTCTTTTGCATAGAAGGCGCTAAAATGTTATACTTTCAGGCGGCGATGGGGTTCGCCTTTAACCGCCGTGCTGTATTGCCTCGGCTGATGACTCCTCTCTCTGTGATTTTCACCGACAACCGTTCATCAGCGGAGGTATTATCATGTTGTATGGCCTTTTAATCATAGTTGCTGCCGGTTTCATTGCCGGTGAAGCCGCCGGGAAACTGGGGCTCCCCAAACTCATCGGGATGCTGCTGGCCGGCGTCCTGCTCGGCCCCCACATCCTGGATGCACTCCCACA
>PUMZ01000259.1 GCA_003551565.1 Candidatus Brocadiaceae bacterium
GTGGCCACGTTTTACGGACAGTTCCGTTTCTCACCCGCCGGGCGGCACCGCATCCAGGTCTGCGTAGGCACGGCCTGTCATGTGAAAGGCGCCGAACCGGTACATGAGGGGTTTAAAAAATACCTGGATATCGATGACGATGAGGATACGGATGATGAGAGGAATTTTACCGTAGAGAAGGTCGCGTGCCTGGGCTGCTGTACCCTCGCTCCCGCCGTGCAGATCGGTGATGTGACTTACGGGCATGTGACGGCGGATACGGCCGGCGATGTGGTGGAGAATTTCTTGCAATATCTCGAACGTGAAAAACGTGAATCCGGCAAAAAAAAGATTCTTGGCGACCTCGACACCGGATCGCTGCCGGAGATACGTATCAGCCTTGACTCCTGCTGCGTGGCCCGTGGCTGTGGTGACATCTTCAAAACCGCCGAAAAAGTGCTCGATGAAACGGGCATTCGCGCACGGCTGAAGCCTGTGGGGTGTGTCGGCATCTGCGATGAGACTCCGCTGCTGGAGATAGCCTCGCCTGACGGGAAACCCCACCTGTATGCCAGGGTAGAGCCGGAAGATGTCAAACCGATACTGCTCCGCCATTTCACTATGCCCAGGCTCCGCAGCAAAATATCCCACGGGATTTCCTGTGCGCTCGACAGGCTGATCACCGATGAAGGCCGGCCGCCGGTGACACGCCATCTGCTGAACTTCCGCGATAAACAATTTGCTGGCTATATGGACGCGCAGTTTCAGATCGCCACTTTGGACTGCAATGCAGAAGACCCGGTCGATGTCGAATCCTATCTGGATAAAGGCGGCTTTGACGCGCTCCGGCATTGTCTTGAAAACCTGACTCCGGCGCAGGTTATTGAACATATCAGCCGGAGCGGGCTGCGGGGCCGCGGTGGAGCGGGGTATCTGACGGGTAAGAAATGGGAGGAGGCGGCATCGATCAACTCACCGATCAAATACCTGATATGCAACGGTGACGAGGGCGACCCCGGCGCGTTTATGGACAGAATGCTTCTTGAATCCTGTCCGTTCCGGATTATCGAGGGTATTGCGATTGCCGCCTACGCCGTCGGCGCGCAGCAGGGGTATATATACATCCGGGCGGAGTACCCGGTCGCACTCAAACAGGTCAGGAAGGCGCTCGATATTTGCCGGGGAAGAAACTTTTTAGGCAGTAACATTGTCGGTACCGACTTCAGTTTCGATCTGGAGATCAAAAAAGGCGCCGGAGCCTTCGTCTGCGGCGAGGAGACGGCGCTGATGGAAGCCGTGCAGGGTCGCAGGGGGATGCCCAAACTGCGCCCACCCTATCCCGTCAGGAATGGGCTCTGGGGGAAACCGACCCTGGTGAATAACGTCGAGACGTATGCGAACGTATCCTGGATCATGGACAACGGTCCGGACGCCTTCGCCGCGCTCGGCACGGAGAAGAGCCGCGGCACCAAGGTCTTTTCGCTGGCGGGGAAAATCAGCAGAGGGGCATTGATTGAAGTGCCTATGGGCATCACACTCAGGGATATCGTTGAAAAGATAGGGGGGGGAGTGCCCGGCGGGAAAGAACTGAAGGCCGTGCAGGTTGGCGGCCCTTCCGGCGGCTGCGTGCCTGCACAACTTGCTGATCTGCCGGTGGATTATGAAGACCTTACCGAGGCCGGAACGATGATGGGCTCGGGCGGTCTGGTCGTGCTCGATGAGGACGACTGCATGGTGGATATCGCTCGCTACTTCCTGGAATTCACCCAGGACCAATCATGCGGTCGCTGCACCTTCTGCCGGGTCGGCACGAGCCGGATGCTGGAGATACTTGAACGCCTCTGTGCAGGGATGGGGAAAGAGGGAGATATTGAAAAACTTGAAGAACTCTGCCGTTTTGTCAGCAAGGGCAGCCTTTGCGGACTCGGAAAAACAGCGCCTACTCCGGTGACCTCCACACTGGAACATTTCAGGAGCGAGTATCAGGCCCATATCGAAGGAAAATGCCCGGCACTCAGCTGTAAGGCGCTTATAGAATACCGCGTTACCGATGACTGCATCGGGTGCACGATCTGCGCGCAGAGCTGCCCGGCCGAAGCTATTGAGATGCGTCCGTATGAAAAGCATGAGATTGACAAAGAAAAATGCACAAAATGTGACGTCTGCAAGTCCGCCTGCCCGGGTGATGCGATCATCGTTGAAAGCTGAAGGAAAGTTGGTATTGCGAGCGCCGAATGACACTACGTTTTTTCAGAAACTTCGTTCTTAAAGTGGGACGCTTTGCCGGGGCGGCATCATGTCAAATCGGGTTAATTGAGAACTCAGTCGTAAATCGCTTCCTCGCTGGTCTTCTGATTTCATAGCCATAAACGCCACAGGAAGAAATTCTGCGTTACGCGTCCTGCTGCATTTTAGAAAAACCTTTTAGAGCCGTTATAACACCCCTTAAAACAGCCTGTAAGCCCCTTTTTCAGCATGCATGCATTCTATAAGATGTTGTTATACAATGCCATGATCGCATTTTGATTGGTGACACCATTTCAGGCCCCGAATTTACCTTTTCATTATCCTTTCTGAATCTCACAGCCTATACGTGAGCAGGCGGCCATCGAGCCGAGATTGTCCTCGACCTGGGTGAATCCGTGACGTTTTAGTATTGAAGCGGCAATCACCGCCCGTGCCCCGCTACCACAGAACGTTACCACCGGCTTATCCTTGTCAAGCTCATCAATGCGGTCCGGCAGTTCGCCCAGGAAAATGTGAGTAGCCCCTTCCAGCCTTGCGTCTTCATATTCGGTGATTTTTCGGACGTCCAGAAGAGTGAAAGATGCACTGTCGTCCTTCAAGCGCGTCTCCAGGTCTTTTGCATGCAGTGTGCCGATACGGTCGTAACGGCGTCCGCTCACTTCCCAGGCATGGACACCGCCCTCAAGATACCCCGGTATACGGTCATAGCCCAGGCGAATAAGGTAACGCACGGCGGTGCGCACCTGGTCCCTGGTTTCCGGGATGAGGATCAGGTCGCGGTCATAACCGACCAGATAACCGATATATGCCGGCACCATATCGAGTGGTACAGCCAGGCTGCCGGGGATAAATGCGCCGGCAAAAGCCTCCGGGCTGCGTAAATCAACCAGCACCGCACCACTTTCAACGGCATCCTCAACGTCGTCCGGCGTGAAGGGGACGGGACGCGGCAGCTCGGCCAGCGGCGGGGCGCCCTCGAGGTTATATACCTCCATCCTCTTGAAATATGGTGGCTTATAATGCTTTTCCGCCAACTTGTAATTGATGAAGTCCTCCCGGTCGGCATTCTGAAGTGCCGGGTTATATTTTCGTTCAAGGCCCAGCGTGGAAAACTCGCGCGACGCCATGCTGTCTCCACATACGGAGCCTGCACCGTGGGCAGGGTATAATATAGTCTGATCTCCCAGAGGCAGCAGTTTCCCGAAAATGCTGTCGTAGAGGAGTCCGGCCACTTCACGGGCGCGGTCAGGGAAGAAATCAGTGCGGCCCACGTCCCCTACAAACAGGGCGTCACCGGAGAAAACACCCACCGGCATGTCACCGTAATTTTTGTCCGTGATGACAAGTGAAATGCTTTCGAAGGTATGCCCGGGTGTTTCCAGAACCCGCAGGCGTATATCCCCGAAGTCGAACGAATCACCTTCCGATACCGGGCTTCCGTATTTGAAATCAAGTGCGCTTCCGTGATGGATATCGGCGCCGGTATGTTCGGCCAGGTCTTTGGAACCGATGACATAATCTTCGTTCCGGTGTGTCTCGAAGATATGGGTAATCCGGGCGCCTTTCTTTGCCGCGATCTCAAGGTAGGTATGAACATCACGGCGCGGGTCGATAACTGCCGCCCGGTCTCCATCTCCCACGATATATGATATATGAGCTACTCCTTCTGATTTTATTGTTTTCAAAAACATAGCACCGACCTCCTTGTAAAAGTTATCCCGATTATATAGAAAAGTCAAAATCCATTATTTTAGATCCTGCTGTACAATCTGGATATGCTGGAGAGTATAGGTCCTATCCTGCATATTTCATAAACCAAAGGCAATATTTAATATAACAGATTGAACTACAATGTTTTAAATGTCATTTTTGAGTCATTCAAAATTCACAGTGTGTACAAACGGTTTCTCAAACGGCGGTTTACCCTGCGGGCGCGTCTTCAGCGGCGCATCTGCGGCAAAAGTCTGCACTTGCAGTATAAGAATACAGCGGCGTTTGACATTTGCCA